>WFYH01000072.1 GCA_015490215.1 Aquificaceae bacterium | reverse complement strand
TAATCAAAATTCAACCCCAGATCTATGGAACCTAAGGAGTAGCTGAGAACAACATCTATAAAGTTTTTGAATCCAGTATAGTCGTAGTATGTCAAAGCGTAGCTAAGATCTCCCAGAGACCCGAGGGATCCTACCGCGAAGGCTTCATTTCTCGGATTTATGGAGTCATTGTTATATTCAGCATAGAAGCTGATGTCTTCCGTTGCTTCAAAGGTTACCCTAACACCGGGGTATATAACTGGCTGGGCATACCAGACAGCTCCAAGATTTATATTGGGGTTAGAGTATGTGTTTATTACTTCGTAACCTACGTTGGTGGTCAGCAATCCCGCATCCACGGAAATGTTTTCAAAGGGAGAGAGTGTTACGTAACCCCACAGCAGTCCCATAGAGTCGGAGGTAGAGGAGTTTCCCGTAGTGTAGGATATAGGCGTGTTGGGAATCCCGCCATTCCAAACGGAAGGAGCGAGGAACGTTCCTACTGCAAGATCAAAGCTCATCATTTCAGCGGAGCCTGTCAAACCTATGACCGCATTAGTGAGCCTAAACCCGTCAACCGAATCACCGGAATTATCGTTAGTTGTGTAGAGATAAGCACCGGTTACCCCTCCGTAAAGCTCAAGGGGCTGGGAAACTTTGATGGTAAAGGTCTTTTCCTCCGCAAGGGAGCTTCCCGCCAAAGCAAACACCGCCAGAGCAAGCAGTTGCCTCTTCATCTTTTTACCTCCTTTCATAAGTTTTCTAAAAAGGGAAAGAAAGGGAGGAGCGGAGGACTGAGCCTCCTTTAAAGGTCATAAGCCTTCTCTCCGTGCTGGGCGCTGTCAAGACCTTCAATTTCTTGTTCCTCGGATACCCTGAGGCCGGTGAGGGCTTTGGCAATGAAGACAATAATAGCGGTCATTACGCCCGAATAGACGATTGTGGCTATAACACCCTCTATCTGTATAAGAACCTGCTTGGCGTTTCCGTAGAGGAGTCCCGCAGATCCGTTTACCGCAGGATCCGCAAAGACGCCTGTGAGTATAGCTCCAACTATTCCAGCCACACCGTGGATACCGAAAACGTCAAGGGCATCATCGTATCCTAGGGCGGGCTTGAGCTTGGCAACGGCAAAGTAGGCAAACACGGAAGCTATAACTCCTATGAATATGGCACCTATGGGGTTTACGAAACCTGCGGCTGGTGTTATGGCTACCAGTCCGGCGATGATACCGGAGGATATACCTACAACGGTGGGCTTGCCTGCACTCATCCACTCGGTGAACATCCAACCTAAGACCGCCGCAGAGGTGGCTATGGTGGTGTTAAGCATCGCATAAACCGCTATTGTGTCGGCGGCAAGAGCCGAACCTGCGTTGAAGCCGAACCATCCGAACCACAGGATACCAGCACCGAGGGCTACAAGAGGGACGTTGTTAGGTATCAGGCTTGTGTCCTTTCTCCTACCCAAGATCAGGGCACCGACCAAACCCGCTATACCTGCATTTATGTGAACGACCGTTCCGCCCGCAAAGTCAAGGGCACCGTGGTTACTCAAAAATCCTCCGCCCCAGACCCAGTGGGCTATAGGAGGATAAACGATAATGCTCCAAAGAACGCAGAAGATTATCCAAGCGGAGAACTTCATCCTTCCCACTAAGGATCCGCTTACGAGAGCCGTGGTTATGGTGGCAAAGGTGAGCTGGAACATTACATCAAGTAAAGCGGGATATCCTGCATCACCTATACCGCTTATGCCCTTGGCAAAGATGTATTGGAAGGGATTTCCCATGAATCCGCCCATATCGTCTCCGTAGGCTATGGAGTATCCCACCACCAGCCAAGTTATGCTGACGATTGAGAAGGCTACGAAGGACATAGCGATGGTGTTGAGGATGCTCTTGCTTTTATCCAAACCTCCGTAAAAGAGGGCAAGACCGGGAACGGTCATGAAAACTACGAGGGCGGAAGCGGTAAGCATCCAAGCGGTGTTACCCGTATCCAGCTTAGCCTCTCCCGCGAGAGCGGGCAAAGCGCTAAGGAGAAAAACCGCCAATCCCCAAAGGTATGCGCGCCTCATCTCTTTTCCCTCCTGACTCTATTAAAAAGGGACCCCCGCGGAGGGGAGCCCGGCAAATTTCCTTAGATGTCAAAGTAAAGCTCAAACTCCTTGGGATGGGGGATAAACCTCATCTCGTCAATTTCTGCCCTCTTTGCCTCTATCCACAACTGTATGAACTCTTCGGTGAAGACTCCGCCTTTGAGCAGGAACTCATAGTCCTTCTCAAGCTCGTTTATGGACTCCTCAAGGGACCCGGGTAGCTGGGGTATTCCCTCAAGCTCCTCGGGAGGCAGGGAGTAGATATCCTTATCAAAAGGCTCTCCGGGATCTATCTTGTTCTCAATTCCGTCTATGGCAGCCATCAGTATGGCGCTGAAGGCGAGGTAGGGGTTGGAAGTAGCGTCGGGGAACCTTATCTCTATCCTCTTAGCCTTGGGATCCTCGTAATACATGGGTATCCTTATGGCGGCGGACCTGTTCCTTGCAGAGTAAGCGAGTCTCACAGGTGCTTCAAATCCGGGCACCAGCCTGTGGTAGGAGTTTATGGTGGGATTGGTGAAGGCAGTCAGAGCCCTTGCGTGCTTGAGTATACCGCCTATGGCGTAGAGGGCGGTCTCGGAGAGTCCTGCGTATCCTGAACCGGCAAAGAGGGGTTCATTTCCTTTCCATATGGAGAAGTGGGTGTGCATTCCGGAACCGTTGTCGTTGGGGAGGACCTTAGCCATGAAGGTGGCGTATTTGCCGTGCTTGGCGGCAACGTTTCTAACCACGTATTTGTATACGAAGAGTTTGTCCGCCTGATTTACAAGGGAGTCATACCTTATGTCAATTTCAGCCTGACCCGCAGAAGCAACCTCGTGGTGGTGAACCTCAACGGTTATCCCGATCTCAGAGAGGATGGAAACCATCTCGTTCCTTATGTTGGTCATCTTGTCAAGGGGCGGTGTGGGGAAGTAACCCCTCTTGTGGGGAACCTTGTAACCGGAAGAGGCAACTTCTCTGTTCCACCAACCCTCTTCGGAGTCTACCCTCCAGAAGGAGTAGTGCTCCGCATTTCCAAATTCAACGGAGTCAAGAATGAAGAACTCCGCCTCGGGTCCGAAGTAAGCGGTGTCCCCTATGCCGGTTTGCTTGAGATACTGCTCCGCCTTCTGGGCTATGTATCTGGTGTCCCTTCCGTATCTCTCTCCGGTAACTGGATCGTAGATGTCGCAGATCATCACGAGGGTCTTAGGCTCTATGAAGGGGTCAATAAAGGCTGTTCCGGGATCGGGCTTGGCTATCATGTCCGATTCGTTGATGGACTGCCATCCCCTGATAGAGGAGCCGTCAAATCCGATACCCTTTTCAAAGGCATCCTCGGACAGCTCGTAGGCGGGGAGCGTCATGTGCTGCCACTGACCGAAGGGGTCAGAGAATCTCAGGTCCACATACTGGACACCTTCCTGCTCAATGAGGCTCAGAACCTCCTGCGGTGTGTACTTAGGCATACCTGCACCTCCTTATGAAAAATTTTTCAAACTGCCGCTTCGCCCTTTTCACCGGTTCTTATCCTTACCACCTCTTCAACAGGGATGATGAATATCTTTCCGTCCCCTACCCTTCCTGTTTGGGCTGTTTTGACGATGGTGTCCACCACCTTGTCTACATCCTCATCCTTGACGACTACCTCAATCTTTACCTTGGGAAGGAAGTCAATAACGTATTCCGTTCCCCTGTAGATCTCGGTGTGTCCCTTCTGCTGACCAAAGCCTTTAACCTCGGTGACCGTCATACCGCCTATGCCCAGCTCAACGAGGGCGTCCTTGACCTCATCAAGCTTAAAAGGTTTGATAATAGCCTCAATCTTCTTCATCCTTCCATCCTCCTCGCCTTTGTCTTTGCAAAGACCGTGCCAAAGCTTCAGATGGAGGAAAGGACCCATTTAAAAAGGTCTTTAGGGGAACGGTAGTGTAAAATTGTTAACAATTTTGTTAAATTGTAAACATCAATCTACGCTGTGCCTGATGAAGGCTATGCTCCCCACCACCAGAACGAAACCCAGAACGGAAAGGGCGGAAAATCTCGTGGGTGTCAGACCCCTCACAAGGTTCAGATGAACCACTATGGCGTAATAGATCCAAAGGATTAGAGTGAGTATAAGCTTAGGGTCGTTTATCCAGTGTCTTCCCAAAAAGCTCCTCGCCCAAAGGCTCCCGAATATAAGGGTAAGGGTGAGGAAGATAAAACCTATGTTTGTAGATATGCGCTCCGTTTTCCTAAGGAGGTTTATGGGAACCATAAGCCCGCCTATGTGCTTTGATTTGAGCTTTCTCTCAACGAGCATCTTAACGAGGGAAGCTATACCTCCGAGTATCAGCGATGCGTAAGCCACACCGGCAGAGAGTATGTGGTAAACGTAAAAGGGGTTTTTATAGCCCACCTTCTGGGCAGGCAGACCAAGAAGCGTTGTAAGAAACCCTATAAAGGCTACTATGAAACCGAACTCTTGAAGACTTCCTCTTATAAAGGTTATTAAAAGGAATATAGCCACCAGAAAGTTCCCTACCAGAGACACCATCCCGTATATGTCGCCGACGGGGAAGTGTCCCGTGGAAAGGTAAACCTTGAAAAAGTGAATTAGGTAAAGCAGAAAGGCGAGGGACAGGACACCTACCGGCGGAAATTTAATCCCAAAACCGAAAAACGTTTTGAAGGCATACGCTCCGCTCCCTACGAGGTATAAGATGGCGCTTAAGTGAAGCAGGTTCATACCCTCAGCTGAGCTGGAGCATCCTCTCTATGGGTCTTCTCGCCCTTTCTATTATCTCTTCGGGAAGGAGTACCTCGTTCGTCTCATCCCTAAGGGTCTCGTAGACCTTCGGCAGGGTTATGCCCTTCATGGTGCAGCAGTAAACGGTTCCGCAGTAGTTCATGGATTCGGGGAAGATGTACTCCTTATTTGGGTTTTTCTTCATTAGGGTGTATTTGAGTCCAACTTCGGTTATAACTATGACCTTCTTGGCTTCTACAGAAGTGGCGTATTTCAGTATCTGGGAGGTGGAACCCACAAAGTCTGCCATTTCTATGACTTTCGGATGGCACTCGGGATGAACTGCCACTTTCGCATCGGGATACTGTTCTTTGAGCTTTTCCACCTCGCGGGCGGTAAATTCGAAGTGGGGCGGACAAAAGCCCTTCCACAGAATAAACTCTTTATCAGGCACCTGCTTTGCTACCCACTGACCAAGGGCTTGATCAGGCAAAAAGACTATCTTTTTGGATGAAAGCTTCTTTATAACCCTCGGGGCGTTAGCTGAGGTTACACAAAGATCAACTTCCGCCTTCACCTCTGCGGTGGTGTTTATATAGGCTACAAACTCCGCATCTGGATGCTTTTCCCTGAGCTTTCTCACCTGCTCTGCGGTAATCATGTCCGCCATGGGACAACCGGATTCAGGGTTGGGGTGAAGGACCTTCTTCCGAGGGCTGAGGATCTTGGCGGTTTCACACATAAAGCGAACTCCGCAGAAGACGATTATGTCCGCATCCGTAGAGGCAGCCTTTCTTGAAAGCTCCAAAGAGTCTCCTACGAAGTCCGCTATGTCCTGAACCTCGGGTCTTTGGTAGTAATGAGCCAGTATAATAGCGTTCTTCTCCTCTGCCAGCCTCCTGACTTCTTTCTGAAGCCTTTCTATCTCTTCCCTTGAAAGCTCCTTCTCCTCGGACATCTGCAGGGTCACACCCATGCCTTCCTCCTAAAAACTTCGGAAGTATAACTAATTTGGTAAG
>WFYH01000071.1 GCA_015490215.1 Aquificaceae bacterium | reverse complement strand
GATGTCGCACTTGTGACAGATGCAGGTATGCCCGCTGTGTCGGATCCCGGATACAGACTTGTCAGAGCGTGCATAGAGAAAGGGATAAAGGTGGAGGTTCTGCCCGGACCTTCCGCCTTTGTAACAGCCCTTGTTGGGTCCGGTCTTCCCACCGACAGGTTCCTCTTTGTGGGTTTTCCGCCCAAAAAAGGACTCGGCGGTTTTCTCAAGGAGCTTGCGGAGTGCGAAGATACTACGCTGATCTTTTACGAGTCCCCTAAAAGGATAGTAAAGACCCTGCAAGCTATCCTTGAAGTGTTAGGAAATCGTCAGGTGTGCGTGGCAAGGGAGATAACCAAGATCCACGAGGAATATATAAGGGGAAGTGCGGAGGAGGTTTTAAACATTCTAAGAGAAAGAGGAAACATCAAAGGAGAGATAGTTTTGCTTGTTCGCCTTTAGCTTGTCTTTACCTCTTCCTTTTTGTCCTCATTAACCTCCTGTGCCTTTACCTCTTTGATCTTCTTTTCGTCCTCTTCCTCAATCTCTCCGGAGAGGGCTTTCTTAAAGTTTCTTATGCCAGCACCCAAAGCCTTACCCGCCTCGGGTATCCGGGATGCTCCGAAGAGTATAAAGATGATCGCCAAAATTATCAGGAGTTCCGGAAGAGATATGTTCCCTATAAATGGCATTCCTCTGGCACCTCCTCTATCCTAATTTACTACGCCTTTTCTTCTTCAGCAACACCTTATCCATTCCAAAGGAGATCTTTCCATTCCCATGCGCTTGTGCCAGTAGTGGAACTCCTCTGTCAGCTGCGGGAGGATTTCCAAGAAAAAAAACTTGTAGGGATTGGGCAGTCCGAAGTATTCTGCAAACAGGAAGAACATAAAAACGTCCTCAAGCTCTCTTGCCGTTCTTGCGTATCCCTGTCCAAGCTTTAATCTGTAGATCTCCCGCAAAAATTCAGAAAGGCTCATTTCAAAGGTCCCTTTCTATGATGAAGTCTGTTATCCTCAAAATCTCTTCTTTAAATTCGCTGTCGGGAAAGGAGAGGATAGCTTCCCGGGCTTTTTCTATCTCACGCCTTGCCCTCTCTTTGGTTTTTTCAACTCCCCCCAGATCTATAACCTGCTTCCTGAGGGTGTCTATGTCCTCATGCGACGGAGCCGGGGAGCTGAGAATCCTCTCAACGAATTCTCTATTCAGCAGATCAAGAACCGAAAGAAGGGGATAGGTGGTTTTCCCTTCTCTGAGATCGTTTCCCACCGGTTTGCCCGTTCTGCTGGGATCCCCCGCATAGTCAAGGAGGTCGTCTATAAGCTGGAAGGTTCTCCCTATTCTCAGGCCTATATCAAAAAGCATGTCCTTATCCTCACATCCGCCCGCCATACCGCCTACCGCGGTGCAGGCACCGAACAAGACACCCGTCTTTCCGTCAATTATCCGAAAATACTCTTCCTCTGAGATTATCTCACCCACCTTGCTCAGTTCAAGGACCTGAGCCTCCGCCATGTCCATGACCACCTGACTGACGAGCCTTATCATATCCATCGTTCCGTAGGTGGCAAACAGGTGCAGGGCTTTTGCATACATGTAGTCCCCCGTAAGAACGGCTACCTCGTTGCCGAAGATAAGATTTGCGGTTTCCCTTCCCCTCCTGTGCTTTGCACCGTCTACCACATCGTCGTGGAGCAAAGATGCGGCATGTATGTATTCAAGCCCCACCCCCAAAGGAAGGGCTTTTTCCGAGTCCCCTCCGCACATACCGCAAAAGAGCACTGTAAGGAGAGGTCTAAGTCTTTTGCCTCCGCTTTCAATTAGATACCTACCTGTTTCAAGGACCAGTCTAACCTTTGGGTTTAGCTCTTTCAGGAGCCTCTCCTCTATCCTGTCCAGCAGGAGCATCTTCCTTTTTTGTGCCCGGCGGGACTTGAACCCGCGACCCCGGGGTCCGGAGCCCCGTGCTCTTTCCATCTGAGCTACGGGCACTTCTTATTTTATGATAACCCTGTAATCTTTCTTCTTCAGGAGTTTAAGCTCTTCTGGGAGCTTATCTATGTCTTCCATCAGCTTGTCCCTGATCTCACCCAAGGACGGGAGCTTTTCTTTCAAAGACCCTCCCTTAAGAAACAGCTTCACAAGTCCCTCTCCCCCATTTTCGGGATCGTTGTAGGGAACCACCTCATCGTGATCCATAAGACCGTTTTTGTAAAACCTCCTAACATCTCGCTTGTAAGGAAACGTCCTTTTGCCCGGGCTCTTTTTCACCTTGGGTTTTCCTTCGTATTCCACCAGCTTGTAAGCCATGTCAAGGTAGGGGGCATCGGCGGAGGTAATGAACTTCGTCCCCACTCCGAAGGAATCTATAGGGCACCCTTTAGAAAGCCAGCTCTCTATTTTGTATTCGTCCACACCCCCGCTTACGATTATCCTTACGTTACTCATACCCTCTTGGTCAAGTCTCCTGCGAACCTCCTTTGAAAGCTTCTCTATATCCCCGCTGTCAAGTCTTACCCCGACTATGGGGACCCCTTCTTTGACAAGCTTTATAACTTTGTCTACGGCTGATAGGGTATCGTAGGTGTCAATTAGGACAACCGCGTTTTTTGGAAAGCTCTCTGCAAAGGCTTTGAAAGCATCCTCTTCTCTGTCAAAGACCATGATGTAGGAGTGGGCTACGGTGCCAAAAACGGGAATGCCGAAGCGCTTTCCCGCCTCCAAATTTGATGTGCCCGAAAAGCCCGCTATGTAAGATGCCCTTGCTCCCCATATACCCGCATCAAGACCGTGTGCCCTCCTGAAGCCGAAATCCACCAGACCTTTACCCCTTGCAACCAGGAAGCTTCTCACCGCTTTAGAGGCTATTAGGGTTTGTAGGTGGATCGTGTTTATAACTATGGTCTCCAAGAGCTGGGCATCTGGCAGGGGTGCCTCTATCTGGACAAGAGGCTCGTTTTGAAAAACTATCCTTCCTTCGGGGACGGCGTATAGCTTCCCCTTAAACTCAAATTCCTTGAGATAGTCTAAAAAGCTTTCCGAGAAACGTCCAAGACTTTTCAGGTAAAGTAAGTCCTCGTCGCTGAATTTGAATCTCTCCAAGTAATCTATAAGCGCCTCCAGTCCGCAGGACACCAAAAAGTTTCTGTTTTCTGGAAGTTCCCGAACGAAAAGGCTGAACACGGCAGTTGAAGTTTTGCCGTGTTCAAGATAGCTTTGAGCCATTGTGAGTTCGTAAAGGTCCGTGCAAAGTCCAAGGGTTTCCATTCTTAAAGAATTTTAAAAGGGAAGGGGGAGCGGAGGGAGGAGCTATTAGTCTACGGGTTTAGCGTCTACTACGTCGTCTCCGCCCTCCTTCTTATCAGAACCTCCTCCTTGACCGGCTTGCTTGCCGGCTCCTTCGTAGATCTTGGCTCCGATCTTGGAAGAGGCTTGGAGAACTTTGTCCATCATCTCCTTGATCTTGTTAATATCCTCTGCAGACTGGATTACACCTTTAGCTTCCTCAATCACCGCCTGAGCCTCTTTTACCTCCTCTTCTGAGAGCTTGTCCTTGTTCTCGTTTAGGGTTTTCTCAAGGTTGTAGACGAGCTGATCAAGCTGGTTCTTGGTCTCTATTAGTTCTTTCTTCTTCTTGTCCTCTTCGGCGTGCTCTTCCGCCTCCTTAATCATGCGCTCTATCTCCTCTTGGGTCAGTCCGGAAGAGGGTTGAACCTTTATGGACTGCTCCTTACCGGTTCCAAGATCCTTGGCAGTAACGTGGAGTATTCCGTCCGCGTCTATGTCAAAGCAAACCTCTATCTTGGGAACACCCCTCGGTGCGGGAGGTATACCGGTCAGGTAGAACTTACCGAGAGATTTATTGTCCTTTGCAAGGGGTCTCTCTCCCTGAAGGACGTGTATCTCAACCTCTGTCTGATAGTCAGCCGCGGTGGTGAACACCTCGCACTTCCTGTAAGGTATGGGTGTGTTTCTGGGGATAAGAACGGTCATAACTCCTCCGTAGGTTTCAACTCCGAGGGATAGGGGCGTCACGTCTACGAGGAGTATTTCGTCCACCTCACCGGCGAGCACTCCCGCCTGTATGGCTGCACCTACAGCCACCACCTCGTCGGGGTTTACACCTTTGTGGGGTTCCTTTCCGAAGAACTCTTCTATCCTCTTCTGAACGAGGGGTATCCTCGTAGATCCTCCGACCAAGACGATGTCGTCTATATCTTGGGGCTTGAGTTTGGCGTCTTCAAGAGCTTTTTGGACTATCTCCATGGTTCTGTCCACTATGTCCTTGATCATCTCCTCAAGTCTTGCACGGGTGAGCTTCTTTTGGAGGTGCAGGGGCTGGTTGGTATTAGGATCTATGGTTATAAAGGGAAGGTTTATCTCCGTCTCAAGTTTGAAAGATAGCTCCTTCTTTGCCTGTTCGGAAGCCTCCTTTAACCTCTGCAGGGCAGTCTTATCCTTCCTGAGATCTATTCCCGTCTCCTTTTTAAACTCCTCTATGAGCCATTCCATAATCCTTTCGTCTATGTTGGCACCTCCCAGATGGGTATCACCGCTGGTGGCTTTAACCTCTATAACTCCATCGCCTCCCTCAAGGATGGAAACGTCAAAGGTTCCTCCTCCGAAGTCGTAAACTAGGATCTTCACATCCGACTTTTTATCAAGACCGTAGGCGAGGGCTGCAGCGGTAGGCTCGTTCAGTATCCTCAGAACCTCAAGCCCTGCAATCTTGCCCGCATCCTTAGTAGCCTGTCTCTGTCTCTCGTTGAAGTAAGCAGGAACCGTTATAACCGCTTTAGTTATCTTCTCACCGAGGTATGCCTCCGCCGCCTCTTTGAGCTTTCTGAGAACGTGAGCACCCACTTCCTCGGGTCTTACGATCTTACCCGCATTGGGAACATCAAAGGCGGCGTCCCCTTTGTCGTCCGCCACCACCTTGTAGGAAACCCTTTTGGCTTCATCCCTGACCTCATCAAACTTTCTTCCTATAAACCTCTTGGATTCGTATATGGTGTTCTCCGGGTCAAGGATAGCCCTTCTCTTAGCTGGATCCCCCACAAGGATTTCTTTTTCCTTCGTCCAAGACACTACGGAAGGAGTCAGACGTGAACCCTCTTGGTTTTGAATAACAACAGGTTCTTTACCCATAACAACCGCTACCACGGAGTTTGTAGTTCCGAGGTCTATACCAAGCACCTTTTCCGCCATTCTCTCACCTCCTTTTTTGGTTTCTTTCAATATTTTAAACTTTTAGTCTTCTATTGTCAAGTTTTATGAAAAAAGCTATGTCAACGATCAGGTGGATATTTTAAGCGGTGGGAACAATGCTCCAACACAACGATATGTGCAAATTGTGTTATACTGTTAAAAGCTTAAGCGGGACGCAAGGGCCCGCCGGCTCCTTGGCAACTGAATAGGGTTGTAGGAGTTTTAGGCGCATCAAAATGCTTTGATGTTTTGATATTTTGATGACACCCCTGCGAGCCTGTTGATTTACAAGGGTTTGAATAGTGCGATTTTTAACCCCTTTTGCAAGACCGACGACTTTCGGAAATTAACTTCATTTCCTGAAGCGGGGTATTGCATAAGTCTTTGACCTGACTTATATTATTAAACGGCTCGTTTGGGGTTCCTAATCTGCCGTGTGGAGTTGAAACGCGGGTTTCTCTGACAAAAAAGACAAAAAATCCGAGGGAGCGTTCCTAATCTGCCGTGTGGAGTTGAAACTTGATCTTATGTAGTCAAAAACTTCCTTTTCACTCCAGTCTACGTTCCTAATCTGCCGTGTGGAGTTGAAACCGCAAATCTCTCCCTCTTTTCTTGACACAAGGGCGTATTGTTCCTAATCTGCCGTGTGGAGTTGAAACAGAACAAGCAAACCAGTTTCTTTATAAAAGTCCCTGGTTCCTAATCTGCCGTGTGGAGTTGAAACAAGCGGAGGCGCTGTCAAGGGTCGCCCCTTCGGGGCGACGAGTTCCTAATCTGCCGTGTGGAGT
>WFYH01000070.1 GCA_015490215.1 Aquificaceae bacterium | reverse complement strand
GGAGAGTTTCTTTTCTGTGTTTAAGCGATGGTTTGGAGAATATGTGGTGAGCAGGAATTTTGAGAACATTAGGAAGGAGATAGTATTTAAGGTAGGCATACTTAACATGCTTATGATGGCTAAGTTGGTATGAGTGTAGGTTTGGAGGTGTATGTGAAAGAGGAAGATACTGGGATCTGGGGAAGTCTAAGACTATTTTTGGACAAAGCACTTAGGAGTCGCAAGTTGCTTCACGGTTCAAACCATCTTTTCAAAAAATTGTCATTGTTATCATCTAATTTGCGACCTATCCTCGTAGGGGGATACATTTTGTGCTAAAAGCGGGCTCTATAATTGCATGGGTTACGGTATAATCTTAGGGAGGAAGGCGCGTAGCTCAGTAGGGAGAGCGCCGGCCCGACACGCCGGAGGTCGGGGGTTCAAGTCCCCCCGCGCCTACCATAAGAAAATATGAAGGTCGGATACGTCACCATAGTTGGAAAGCCCAATGTGGGTAAATCTACCCTTCTGAACAACCTCCTCGGAAGGAAGGTTTCCATAGTAAGCCCGCGTCCCGGGACTACGAGGATAAGGGTCTTGGGGGTGAAAAACATACCCGAAACCGCCCAGATAGTCTTCCTTGATACACCCGGTATATACCAGCCCAAACAGTCGGACGCCTTGGGCAAATCTATGATCCAGATGGCAAAGCAAAGCCTTGAGGATGCGGATGTGGTTCTCTTTATGATAGATGCTCAGGAGGGTTGGAGGAAGAGGGACGAGGAGGTCTTTCAGAATTATGTAAAGAAATTCGCCGAGGGAAAACCCCTCATTCTTGTGATAAACAAGATAGACAAAATAGGACCGGCTAAAAACGTGCTGCCTATGATAGAGGAACTTCACAAGATGCACCCCGAGTTTAAGGAAATAGTTCCCATAAGCGCCCTAAAGGGGGCAAACCTTGAGGAGCTGGAAAAGACGATCCTTAAATACCTTCCCGAGGGTGAACCCCTTTTCCCCGAGGACATGATAACGGACCTCCCCCTCAGGTTGATGGCTGCGGAGATAGTCAGGGAAAAGGTTATGCTACTTACCCGTGAGGAGGTGCCCACCGCCACCGCAGTAGTTATAAATGAGATAAAGCCCGGGGATGCGGATCCGAACGTCCTCGTCATAAGGGGTGAGATAATCGTTGATAGGGAAAACCTCAAACCCATAATAATCGGCAAAAAAGGGCAAAGGCTGAAACAGATAGGCAAGCTCGCCCGCGAGGAACTGGAACTTATAGTTGGAAGGAAGGTATACCTTGAGCTTTGGGTTAAGGTAAAGCCCGACTGGAGGAGGAGGCCTGAACTGGTAAGGAGCTTCGGATACATTATGGAGTGATCGTATGGTCCTTCTTAAAAAACTCTGGCAGGTATTGTCCTTTCTGTTTGTTGTTTACGGCTTTTACCTGCTCTTTCTGTTTTTCTGGGACACCACCTACAGAATTGCGGGCAAGTTAGCCGTTCCAATCTCCGCCGGACTTACCCTGCTGGTTATGCTTATAAGTGGTCTTTTTTGGCTGAGGAAGCGCCTTAAGAAGGAGGGTGTTCAGGACCACGCTCACCGATGACAACGCCATCATAAGCCCCGCTATTTCGGGCTTCAGGTATATACCCTTGCTGTAAAGGAGTCCACCTGCTACGGGTATGCCCACCGCGTTATATATAAAAGCCCAAAAGAGGTTTTGCTTTATTTTGGAGAGGGTCCTTTTGGCTATCAGGAAGAAGTCAACCAAGGCGCCGAGACCGCTTAGGAGAACCACGTCCCCCACTTGTTTGGTGAAGTCAACCCCTTGGGAGAGGGCAACCGACAGATCCGCCTGCGCAAGGGCGGGGGCATCGTTGAGTCCGTCTCCCACCATGGCTACCCTGTGACCTTCACTTTGGAGCCTCTTTACAAACTCCTTCTTCTCTGGGGGGGTCACCTCAGCAACCACCTCGTTAAACCCCAAAGCCCTTCCTACCTTTTCTGCGTTGCCTTTTCTGTCGCCGGAAAGCAGAACGGTTTTTAGACCCAACCTTCTTAGGTTCTCAACAACCTCCCTCGCTTCTTTTCGGAGAACGTCGGAAAGGTAGAAGCGGGCTATAACCTTATCTTCTTCCTTTAAAACTACGCTCTTTAGATCGCCTTCGGACGATCCGTCTTCTCCTATGAAGTATCTACCGCATTCAACCCCCTTGCCCACTATCTCTTTGCAACCGGAAAGGGCAAGCTCCTTTGCCCCCCGACTGCGGGCGTATTCCCTTATGGCAACCGCTATGGGATGGTTTGAGAAGGATTCTAAAGTGAGAGCAACGTCCAAGGCGTCCTCCCTGAGCACCTCGGCCTTTACCACCTTAAACTTCCCTTCGGTGAGAGTGCCCGTCTTGTCAAAGACCACCGTATCTATTGAACCTACCTTTTCCAAAGAAGAAGGGGACTTTATCAGGATGCCTCTCTCAAGGGCAATGGAAAGCCCCACCGCTACCGCCAAAGGTGTAGCTATGCCGAGGGCACAGGGGCAGGATATAACCAAAACGGCAAGGGAGAACTGAACCGCTTTCTGAGGATCTCCGCTGACTTGAAGCCAAAGAAAAAACACCCCCAAGGCTATTGCTACAACACCATAAACGAAGTAGTGAGAAACTCTGTCCGCAAGCCTCTGAACCCTCGGCTTGTCCGACAGCGCCCTTTCCACCCACCTGCTCAGCTTGGAGAGATAAGAATCCTCAAAGATCTTCTCCACTCTTATCTTGAT
>WFYH01000069.1 GCA_015490215.1 Aquificaceae bacterium | reverse complement strand
TCAGGCTCAAGCAATAAAGCTATTAATCTTGATATGGTTTCCTCTCCCGGTGCAAGTATGCTTACCAGATTAAAGTCAGAAGCAAGATATTTGTCCATTTGAGCCTTAACGCTCTTGGATATGCGGTATCTAAAGAGCAAGTCTCCGAAGAACCTGCTCAGCTTCTGTTTGTATTCAGCTTCCGTCACTTTCCCACCTCCCTATAAGGGATATTCTAATCAGATAAACCTGTAAACCTGCATTAGCTGTTTATCATTGTTTTCAAATTGCTAAGCTAGTTATTCCAGCCCGCAGTTAGCAAAGAGCTGAGCACTTCATTTTTAATAAAGCTGTCCTTTTAATAATTATGAACGCACAGATAATCCTGCACTGCACCCTTCGGCGTGATATCATAATATCGGAATTTTTTTATGGAGGTGAAAGGGATGAAGAAACTGCTCGCTATACTGGTGCTTGTAGGCGGAGTTTCCTTTGCTGCCGATGGAGAGAAGATTTTCAAGTCCAAGGGGTGTGCTTCCTGCCACCAGCCCGCAGCTGACACGGTGGGACCTTCCCTTAAGAAGATAGCCCAAGCCTACGCTGGCAAGGAGGATCAGCTTGTTAAGTTCCTCAAGGGTCAAGCTCCCGCCATAGTTGATCCTGCAAAAGCCGCCATAATGAAGGCTCAGCTCACCGTCATTAAGAACCTCTCCGACGATCAGCTTAAGGCTCTTGCTCAGTATATGCTCAGCTTTAAATAATTGATTAAGCAAAGCGGGGAGGGCAAGATCCCTTCCCGCCGAATTCTTTTATGGACCTCAATCCCAACCAAAGGAGGGTAGTAGAGCACTTTGGAAAACCCCTATTAGTAGTAGCCGGTGCTGGGTCTGGAAAGACAAAGACCCTTGCCCACAAGGTTGAGTATCTAATAAGGGAGAGGGGGTTAGACCCTGATTCTATACTTTGCATAACCTTTACCAACAAAGCCTCTAAGGAGATAGCCCAGCGAATTGAAAGGGTCTGTGGTGTAAAGCTCAAATGGGTGGGAACTTTCCACTCGGTAGCCTACAGGGTATTAAAGAGTTTCCTCGGAGCGGACTTCTCCGTTGCGGATGAAGCGGATACAAAGGCTCTTTTGAGAAATATCCTTCGGAATTACGACATTCCCACCTCTGAGGTTGACAAAGTAAAGGTTCTCATCTCAAAAGTAAAGGAAGACCTCAGGGAAATAAGCTCACCTCAGTTGAAGGAGGTCTTTGAAGCCTACCAAAACGCCCTAAGGGGAAACAGACTATACGACTTCGGAGATCTTCTTTACGAGCTTTACAAAAATCTCAGGGAGGATGAAGTTTTTAGAAAAAAACTCAGGGGCAGGTTTAAATTTATCCTCGTAGACGAGTATCAGGACACAAACACGGTTCAGTATGAAATCCTTAAGCTTTTGGCAGACGAAAACATCTGCGTTATAGGGGATCCCAACCAGTGTATATACGAGTGGCGCTTTGCCCGTCCCGATAATGTGATAAGGTTCATAGAAGACTTTAACCCCGACATCATTAAGCTTGATGTAAACTACCGTTCAAAAGCCTACATACTTTCAATCGCCAACGCCATTCTCAAAAAGAGCAGGGCACCTTGGAGCGATCTTGTCCCTATTCTCAAGCCTACAAAGGATGCGGGAGAAAAGCCCCCCGTTATGCGCTTTGAGGACGAAAGAAAGGAAGCCCTCTGGATAGGAGAACAGATAAAAAAACTCAGGAGCCTTTACTCTTACGGAGATATGGCAATCTTGGTGAGGATGTCTTACCTTACAGACACCATAGAGAGTACCCTCTTTAGGATGGGCATACCCTACAGGGTTGTGGGGGCTTTGCGCTTTTACGAAAGGGCGGAGGTAAAGAACCTTATTTACTTTCTGAGGCTCCTTATAAACCCCTCGGACAGGTTGGCTTTGGAGAGGTCCATAACCTATCTATGTGACGGTGTGGGAAATAAAACTATAGAGAGAGTCCGAACCGCCTACGAGAGGACGGGGAATCTTCTCAGGGCTTTGGAAAGCTTGCGTTTACCGAGTTTGAGGGTTTTTACGGATATCTACCGATGGGCGCTCGGTGAAAGGGAAAACTATCCCCAGATTATTGAGGTGGTTTTAGAGCGAACCCCTTACATGGAAAGGATACTA
>WFYH01000068.1 GCA_015490215.1 Aquificaceae bacterium | reverse complement strand
TCCGAAGCCCACCGAGAAAACTTCAACCTTGACGCCGAAGAGCTTTGCAAAAAGGAAATGTCCGAGTTCGTGAAACCATATGAGGAAACCTACGAGAACTATGAAGGCGAAAACCGAGTTAAAAAAAGCTTCCATACCCTTAGCCCTTGAGGACCTTAACTATAACCTTCCTTTCCCTCGGTCCGTCAAACTCCGCAAGGAATATAGACTCCCAAGTGCCGAGGGTCAAGTCCCCGTCCACCACGGGAACTATCCTTGAGTTTCCTATGATGGCGCTCCTTATGTGGGCGGCGGAGTTACCCTCGGAGTGGGCGTAGGCTCTGTCATTCCAAGGGATTAGCTTTTCAAGCATGTAGACTATGTCCCTGACCACGTCCGGATCCGCCCCTTCGTTTACGAACACGCAGGCGGTGGTGTGGGGGACGTAAACCAAACAGAGACCCTCCTTTACACCCGACTTTCTGACTATATCCCTCACCTGAGGGGTTATGTTGACCACGCTGGTGTGTTTGGTCGTCTTTACCCTGAGGATTTCCATCATATCAGAACCACCTGTTTAGGATCTTTTCTGCAACCTTTTCTGCACTAAAGCCGAAGTGCTCAAAAAGAACTTTACCCGGGGCTGACTTTCCGAAGGTTTCCATGGAAATTATAAGACCTTCCTCCCCCGCATACTTGTGCCAACAGCTTCCCCTTGCAGCTTCTATTACCACACGCCTCTTGACTTCAGGGGGGAGAACCTCTCTCCTGTATTCTTCGGACTGCTTTTCAAAGAGTTCCACAGAGGGAAAGTTAACCACCCTTACCTTTATACCCTTATCTTCTAGGATCTCTTTGACCCCGAGCGCCACGTGAACCTCGGAACCCGAAGCCATCACGAGCACGTCCGGTTTGCCCTCCGAATCCGCAAGGACGTAAGCACCCTTTACGAGGTTCTCCTCAGAGGCATAGCGGGACCTGTCTATTATGGGAACACTCTGGCGTGTGAGAATCAGAGCGGTGGGACCTTCCTTTCTTTGTAGGGCTACCTTCCAAGCCACCTTAACCTCATTTGCGTCTGCGGGTCTTATAACCACGAGGTTTGGTATCAGGCGCAGGGAGGGGAGCTGTTCCACGGGTTGGTGGGTAGGTCCGTCCTCTCCGAGACCTATGGAGTCGTGGGTGAAAACGTATACAACCTGAAGCCCCGCCATAGCCGCTATCCTTATGGAAGGTCTCATATAGTCGGAAAAGACCAAAAAGGTTCCCCCGTAAGGGAGTATCCCCCCGTGGTAAGCCATTCCATTCATGATGGTTCCCATGGCGTGCTCCCTGACACCGTAGTGTATGTTCCTGCCGGTGGGGGTCTCCCTGCTCATGGCGGGATAGTTTTTGAGAATTGTGTTGTTGGACTCGGAAAGGTCCGCAGAACCCCCTACCATGGTGGGTATGTAGTCCGCCATTACGTTGAGGACCTTGCCCGACGCTTTGCGGGTAGCCACCGGTTCGGTAAACCTCTCCACCTTTTCATACCAGTCAAGGCTCCACTCCCCTTCTATAGCCTTCTTAAACTCCCGTGCAAGATCGGGATACCTGCGGGAGTATTCCTCAAAGAGCCTGTTCCATTCCTCTTCCCTTCTTTTGCCCAACTCTATATGCCTTCTGGCATACTTTAGAGCCTCCTCCGGAACGTAGAAGTCCTCCTTAGACCACCCGAAGCGCTCCTTGGTCTCAAGGGCGTTTTCTCTTCCCATGGGTGCGCCGTGGACCTTGGGGGTATCCTGAAGGGGGCTTCCGTAACCTATGTGGGTTCTGACCGATATAAAGGAAGGCTTATCACTCTCCCTTGCCCTTTTTATGGCTTCCTCAATTTTGTCCAGATCGTAGCCATCCTCTATGTGTTGGACATCCCAACCGAGGGCTTCAAACCTCTTGAGAACGTCCTCCGACCATGCGAGATCGGTGCTCCCGTCTATGGAGATCTTGTTGTTGTCCCAGATGACGATGAGCTTTCTCAAACCCAAGTGCCCCGCAAGGGCTGCCACCTCGTAGGAGACACCTTCCATGAGATCCCCGTCGGAGCAGAGGACGTAGGTGTAGTGGTCAACTATAGGATAGCCTTCCCTGTTGAAGTAGTGGGACAGAAACCTTTCTGCCAAAGCCATTCCAACCCCGTTCCCGAGACCCTGACCCAAGGGACCGGTGGTAGCCTCCACGCCGGGAGTGAGCCAGCTCTCCGGATGTCCGGGAGTTTTGCTGTTTAGCTGCCTGAAGTTCTTCAGATCCTCAAGGGTAAGATCGTAGCCAAAGACAAATAAGGTGGCATAGAGCATCGCAGAGGCGTGCCCTGCGGAGAGAACGAACCTATCCCTGTTGAACCAGCTGGGGTTCTTGGGGTTGAACTTTAAAAATCTGTCGTATATGAGATAGACAATGTGAGAGGCACCGAGGGGCATTCCCGGGTGACCCGACTTTGCCCTCTCCACCTGATCAAGACTGAGGAAGCGAATTGTGTTTATGACAAGCTCGTCAATTTTTCTCTGGGATGCTTCAGCCATAACAGCTAATTATCTTATCACCCGCTACAGGGATATGAGGAGGAAACCGAGGAAGGTAACACTCAAGGATATGAACACCTTAAGCCTTTTGGGTTTTACCAGTTTTGAACTCTTCAGACCTAAAACTATAGCGGGAGGTATGGCAAAGAGGGAGGCAAAGATTATACGACCGTCAAAGTAAGCCTGTCCCCCGAGAACGTTGTAGGTAACCACCCTGAAGAGGATGTTGGAGATAAAAAAGAAGGTCAGGGTGGCTTTGAAAACGTCCACATCCTTCTCCACTTGATTCAGGTAAACCACCGGAGGAGGTCCACCCATACCTATGAGTCCCGCAAAGAGTCCCCCTACAAAGCCGGAGGCAACACCGAAAAGGGTATTTTCCTTCATGGATATTCCCTTTAGATTTAGCCCTTGAACCGCAAGATCGTAAACTCCTAGCAGGAGTATAAAAAACCCTATGATCAACCTTATGGTTTCCCGATCAAAGAGCATGAGAAGTTTACCGCCTATGAAGATCCCCGGCACAGACCCGGCTATTAAGGTAAAGAGAACTCCCACGTTGGGACGAACGCTTCTGAGGAGGAGCAGAGCCATCGTAAGTGTCCCTACGAGGTTAACCAATGCGGAGGATACTACCACCGTTTTGGGGTCGTAGGTTAATGAGAGGATACCCACAATAAAGATCCCCGCCCCGAAACCCGTAAAAGCCTGAAAGAACCAAGCGATGAAAAATACACCGAAGAGGAGGGCGGTTTCCGTCAAGGATTTCTACCCGATCCGAAGAGTCTTTTCAGGGAAGATATAAAGCCCCCGTATCTCGTCCTGTATTCGTGTCTGAGGCGCTCTACGGAGCTGCCTATGAAACCCGTTAGGGAGGAAAGCCTTCTTTTGTCGTTTACCCTGTTCTCCCTCATGAACTCTTTAAGAACCTCGTTCATAACCTTTAAAGTCTGTATGGTTCTGTAGAGGATCTCTTCCGACTCAACGTTTATACGACCTATTTCCTCCCTGAGGACCTTTTCTATGCTCTCAAGGGAGTAATCAAGACCCCTGTTTGCGAGCTGAGGCTCCGTAGGAAAAGAGGTTATTATCTCCAAGAGCTTAGCCCTGAACCTGAGCTTAAAGTTCATAAGCTCCGTATCAAAGGGTTCCTTGCTATCTATATCTTGGAGAAACTCCCTCACGATAATAACTACCCTCTC
>WFYH01000067.1 GCA_015490215.1 Aquificaceae bacterium | reverse complement strand
CCTCACCGCAACCTTCACAGATTCCATAACCACCGCTTTCTATCTTCTTCAGGGCGTAGTCTATCTCTTTTAGGGTGTTGATTTCAATGTGGGATAGGTTATCCAAAAGCTCCTCCGTGTAGGTTATCTGACCTATGTCCTCAAGATCCCTCGGCTCCTTGGATTCTTCTTCAAGTCTTTGCTGTGTTTCCTCCTTGGCGAGATACCTCTCCAAGATCTTGTTCTTCGCCTCTAAAAGCCTCTTTTTGCACTCTTCAAGCCTTTCCTTCTCCATGATTCCCTCCTTAAGGCTTAAGAGAAAGATATAATATTATAGTTACCAACAAGCTCCCGTCATGAAAAAAAAGTTACTGATAGGTCTTGCAATTTTCTTCGGGGTTATCTTTACGTTCATCTTCGTTTACCTTCTTAGCCTTTACCACTCCCTGCCCGATGTTAAACTCCTTGAAAGGTGGTCGCCCCCTCAGGTTTCCATAGTCTACGACTACAAGGATAGATACTACGGAGATATAGGCATCCAAAGGAGGTACTACGTAAGCATTGACGAGATCCCCGAAAAAGTCATTCAGGCTTTCGTGGCTGCGGAGGATAGGAATTTTTTTAAGCACGGCGGTGTAGATTTCAAAGCCATCTTCAGGGCGCTGATAGCCAACCTCAAGGCGGGTAGGGTGGTTCAGGGCGGAAGCACCATAACCCAGCAATTGGCGAAAAACCTATTCCTGACCAGAGAGAGGACCCTGCAGAGAAAGATAAAGGAGGCTCTTTTGGCTATAAAGATAGAAAGGACCTTCTCCAAGAAGAAGATCCTTGAACTCTATCTGAACCAGATATACCTCGGCAACGGAGCTTACGGAGTTGAAGCCGCTTCAAGGGTGTATTTCGGCAAGAGTGTAAGGGAGCTTACCCTTGAAGAAGCGGCTCTTTTGGCAGGACTCCCTAAAGCTCCCTCCAAGTTTAACCCTTTTGTCAATCCGGATCTTGCCAAGAAAAGGAGGGACTATGTCCTCACGAGGATGTATGAGGACGGTTATATAACCAAGGAGGAATATGAGAAAGCCATTGCCACACCCCTTACGGTAACAAGGAGCGGTAAATACATAACTTCCGATTACGTTCTTGATGCCATAAAGGAGTATCTGGTTTCCAAATACGGAGACATGGTTCTTGAGGGGGGGCTCAGGATATACACGACCATAGACAAAGATCTTCAGATCCTCGCCCAAAAGGTTCTAAGGGAGGGGCTTGAAAGGTTGGCTAAGAGAAACGGTATTCCCTTCCTTCCCGAAAGCGACCTTGATATGGAGCGCTACTTTAACACCCAACCTCCTCATTTGGAAAACGACAAGGTCTATGTGGGTAAGATAGTATCAGTGGAAGGAAACGTAGCCACCGTAGATGTCGGGGTTGAAAGGTTTAAGGTGGATCTGAAAAGTTTGAATGTCTCTGGAAAAAGATACATCTTTGTCAAGGTTCACAGCACGGAAAGGGGCTGGGAGGCGGAAGTTGTTCCCGATCTGCAGGGTGCCCTCGTCAGCATGGACGTCAAGACGGGAGCCGTAAGGGCGCTTGTGGGTGGATACTCTTACCTTTACAGTCCTTTTAACAGGGCACTCAAAGCTAAGAGGCAACCCGGATCCGCCATAAAGCCTGTTATATACCTTGCCGCTATCCTGAGCGGGGAGACGCAGATATCTTCCATAAGTGCGGTTCCGAGAACCTTTTACGACCCGGTTACCGATCAAGAGTGGACGCCTAAGAACTATGGGGATAAGGAGTATAAGGTGGTAACCCTCAGGGAAGCCTTGGCTAAAAGTATAAACACCGCCACCGTGAACCTGCTGGACAAACTCGGCTTTGACATAGTCCTTGAGGTAGGGGAAAAGGTGGGTCTTAAGAACCTCAAGCCCTACTACTCCTTAGCCCTCGGGACGGTGGAGGTGACACCCTACGAGCTTACCGCCGCCTATCAGGTTTTTGCCAATTTGGGCGTCAGGTGTAAGCCTTTCCTCATAAGAAAGGTGGTAGACCGCTGGGGCGGTGTCTTGGAGGAAAACAAGCCCGTGTGTGAGAGGGTTCTTCCCGCCCCGCATACGAGGGTTTTGGTGGACATGCTCAGGGCGGTTATCCTTGAGGGAACGGGCAGAAGGGCTAAAGATCTGCCCCGTATAGTTGCCGGCAAGACGGGAACAACCGATGAGTATATGGACGCTTGGTTTGTGGGCTTTTCCCCCTACATAGTTACGGGCGTTTGGGTGGGTTACGATCTGAAAAGGAGCTTGGGGGAGGGCATGTCCGGTGCGGTGGCAGCACTTCCCATATGGAAAGATTTTATGGCTGTTGCTACCTTAAAGTATCCGAACGATGATTTCCCTCTGCCCGAGGGGACGGTGGTCGTCCCCATAAACCCTAAGGACTATGTGGTTGCGGACGAAACCTGTGAGGGTGTTGATATGGTCTTTATAGAGGGAACCCAACCCAAGCTCACCTGTTCGGACCTAAAGACGATTATCTCTCCCTGAGGCTCTTTGCTAAGAGAACAGGCTTGTTCAAAGTGTGCAGAACAAATAGGGTTATACTTCCCAAAAACATCTCTCTGAACCTACCTTTGCCGAAGGCGCCCAGAAACACTATATCGCTGTCCTTTTCCTTTGCCAGCCCTACTATCCTCTCCTCGGGGAGTCCGTCAAGCCTGTGGAAGGTAAAATCCTCCCCGAGAAGGTTCTCTACCTCCTCCTTTACCGAGAGGTCTGCCTCTTCCGAAACGTAGAGAACATCTACCTCGTAGTTGAATACGGGTCTGAGGGAGCTACAGAGCCTTAAGGCAAGTTTTGCATTTTCGCTTCCGTCGTATGCTACAAGAGCCTTTTTCATTTTAGTTTCGCCTTCGGGAACAACGAGGACGGGACACTTGGAGTAACGGGCTACCTTTTCGGAATTAGAACCGAGCAAGAAACCCTTTATGGGCTTTCTCCCCTGCCTGCCTACCACTACCAAGTCTTCGGGGTCCGCCTGCGTGCTGATCTCCTTGTAAGGAACACCTTCAACCTGAACTACAGACACCTTTACCCCAGCCTTTCTGCCCAAGGCGGAGAACTCTTCAAGGATCACATCCCCTTGTTTTTCAAGAAATTCCTTAACCTTTGCACTTATCCCCTCGTAGTAGGTAAAGCCTAAAACACCCGCAAGATCCGCTATGAAGCTTTCATCTATAAGACGTGTGTCAATTACATACACCCCTACCACGGGTATGTCAAAGTGCTTGCCTATTGAAAAGGCTATCTCCGAGGCACTCAGCGAAGCCGGTGAACCGTCTATCCCCACAACGATCCGCCTTATCATCTCTCCCCTTGCAAGTTTAACATAGGTAGGCTTGTGAAAGGTAAAAATACCTAAAAACCTGAGAAGGAAGAGCCTATTTTAAAAAGATTATGAAGGTTTGTCTCTCCTTGGAGGGCAAGGATATACACATCGTTGTAACACCTTCGGGGCACTATGCCCTTGGCGAACCGCAGGAAGACTACGAAAAGACAATCAAGTTTGAAGAGGAAAAGCTCGGAAGCTTGACGCTCAGGTATTCGGGTAGCGGCATAGGGCTTGCCAAGTTTGTGGAAATTCTCAAGGCTCTTGCCCTCGTAGAAAAGGGAGCATACCTGCTTGCTTACATTTGGCTCAAAGACCTTATGGATGAAGATCTCCTCCAACTTATAAAGGGTGCGTGGGGCGATAGGGTTTACAACAATCTCGTCGTTGAGGTCCTTTTGGGTTCCTTCTCGGAGGTGATTCTACCTGTTTCCGAGGATCCGCAGGAGGTTCTCAAAAAGCTAATTGAGGAAGGAGGAACCTACCACACGAGGGTAGTCGGTATAGTTCACAGGATTGGAGACCTCAGAGATGCCGAGAAGAACCTGATCTTAAAAGAAGGAGATAAGGTTTACGTGGTATGGGATCAGGGGAACGAGCACGATGAGAATGCCCTTGCGGTTTACCACGGGAGCGGTAAAAAGGTGGGCTACATCAGGAGGACGATAGCGAAGGTGCTCGTCGGCAAGGTCAAAGAGGCAGGGCACTTGGAGGGGAGCATATCCCTGATCTGGGACGAAAAGAGCTACCGACCGCAGGTATTCATCAACCTACGGATATAATCTTTAAGGTGCGGATCTTCTCCCTTGACTGCTCCTTTTCCTTCTTCAACTTTTCCGTCGTAGAGGAGGGCAAACTTGTCCTTCTCCATTACGAGGATACCTCCAAGAAAACCCTCCAGAACCTGCCCGCCCTTTTTGTAAAGGAGGGCATAAAGCTTGAGGGCTTTGACGCCTTTGCGGTATCGGTAGGGGTAGGCTATCTCACTTCCCTTAGGATAGGTGTGACCTTCATGAAAACGGTAGCCTACCTGCTCGGAAAACCCATCGTCCCCTACGAGAATCTCTTACTTTTGGGGAGGTTTATGCGGATCTTACCTTGCAGGATTCCTTATCTGAGGGTGAGTTCCAACCTCTTTTATAGGGTTTTTGACGGGGAGGAAGCTACAGAAGTGAGACTTCACAAGGGTGAAAAGCTGAAAGGTGTGGGTATCACACTGAGGGGCATGGAAAGTGAGGGTATAACATCAGAAACCTTGACACTTCCCTTCTTTCCCTTTTCCGCCTACGGTGCCCTTTACGCTTACGAGTTTTTAAGGGAAAAACCCGAAGGGGTAGACCCCTTCTCCGTAGAACCTTTGTATATAAAACCTCCCGTGTGATATAATGTTTCAACCTCGTTCCCCTGCGAGTCTGGCGGGGGGACCAAAAAGTCCGGGAGGTAAAAGATGCCGAGACACAGACACTACAAGACAACGAGGTTTTACGAGACCGTTTTCGTCCTGAAGCCCACCTTTACGGAAGAGGAAGCCAAAAAGAAAGCTGAAGATATAAAGAAGTTTATAGAGTCAAAGGGCGGTGAGATACTCGCCTTCAAGGATTGGGGGACCAAAACCTTGGCTTACAGGATAGACAACTTCAACCACGGTAGATACTTCATCATTCAGTTCAAAACCAACAACCCTCAGCTTCCCAACGAGCTTGACTTTCAGCTCAAAATAAACGAAGATGTTATCAGGTGGCTTAACTTCCAGATAAAGGAAAACGAGGTCATGAAGAATGCTAAATAAGGTCCTCCTGATAGGTAGGCTTACCTCCGATCCCGTCATAAGGTATATGCCCTCCGGGACACCCGTTACCGAGTTCGGGGTGGCTTGGAACAGAAGGTATAAGGTGGGAGAGGAATGGAGGGAAGAGAGCCACTTCTTTGATGTAAAGACCTACGGCAGGTTGGCGGAGGACCTTGCCACGAGGCTGTCCAAGGGGTATACGGTGGTAATAGAGGGCAGGCTCTCCCAAGACAGATGGACGGGGCAGGACGGAAAGAACTACAGCAAGGTCAGGATAGTGGCGGAAGCGGTCAGGATAATCCGCAAACCGAAGATAGATGAAGTGGAGGAGGAGGTGATCAACGAAAGTTCCGACCTTGAAAAGATAGAAGAGGAGCTTAAAAACCTCGGTGAACCCAAAAAGCAGGAAGAAAACGATGATGAGATTCCTTTCTGAAGGAGGTTTTGCAAGATGGCTATAAAAAAGCCTGCAAAGAAAAAGGTTTGCTATTTTTGTGAGAACAAAAAGGAACCCGACTACAAAAACTACGAAGAGCTTCGCCAGTTCATGACCGAGAGGGCACGTATAAAGTCAAGGAGGCAGACCAACCTCTGCAGCAAGCACCAAAGGAGACTTGCTGTTCAGATAAAGAGGGCAAGACAGCTCGCCCTTCTGCCCTACGTGGTAATCTAAATGGCTAAGTTTTATGTAACCACGCCCATATACTACGTTAACGACGTTCCCCATATAGGTCACGCCTACACTACTATAGCCGCCGACACCATCGCCCGCTACTACAGGCTTAGGGGCTACGACGTTTTCTTCCTGACGGGAACCGACGAGCACGGACTAAAAATTCAAAAGTCCGCCGAGGAGAAGGGTATATCCCCCAAAGAACTGGCAGATCTGAACTCGGAGAACTTCAAAAAACTTTGGGAGTTCTTGGGCATAGAGTATACGAAGTTCATAAGAACGACCGATCCCGAGCACGTTGAGTTTGTCAAAGAGGTTTTCCAAAAAAGCTACGAAAGGGGAGACATATACCTTGGAGAGTATGAGGGTTGGTATTGTGTGGGCTGTGAGGAGTTTAAGTCCTCCAAGGAGCTTCTTGAAGGTAACAGGTGCCCTATACACCTCAAGCCTTGCGAATATATAAGGGAGCCTTCCTACTTTTTCAGGCTAAGCAGGTATCAGGATAAACTGCTCAGACTTTACGAAGAAAGAGAAGGTTTTATAGAACCTTCTTACCGCAAGAACGAAATAGTAGCCTTCGTAAAACAGGGACTCAAAGATCTGTCGGTTACAAGACCCAGAAGCAGAGTAAAGTGGGGCATAGAGGTTCCCTTTGACAGAGAACACACCATATACGTCTGGTTTGATGCCCTCTTTAACTACATCTCCGCCCTTGAGGACAAGGAAAGGTATTGGCCCGCAGACCTTCACATAGTCGGAAAAGACATCCTGCGCTTTCACACGGTCTATTGGCCCGCCTTCTTGATGTCCGTTGGGTATGAGATACCGAAGAGGGTCTTTGCCCACGGCTGGTGGACGGTGGAAGGAAAGAAAATGTCCAAGACCTTGGGGAACGTTATAAACCCCTACGAGGTGGTGGAGGAATTCGGACTTGATGAGGTCAGGTACTTTCTGCTCAGGGAGGTTCCCTTCGGACAGGACGGGGACTTTTCAAAAGAGGCGATCCTCAACAGAATAAACGGGGAGCTTGCCAACGAGATCGGTAACCTCTACAGCAGGGTGGTCTCTATGAGCCTAAAGTATATGGGCGGAACCGTTGAAGGTAAGGGACTCGGCGAATATTCTTCCTTCGCAGAGGAGGTTATAAAGAACTACGAGAGCTTTATGGAAGAGGTGAATTTCTACAGGGCTATAGAAGAAACCCTGAGGTTTACCTCCTTCTTAAACAAGTTGGTGGACAGCTCTGCCCCTTGGGAGTTAGCAAAGAGAAAGGACCCCAAGCTCGGGGACGTTCTCTACACCCTTGTGGACGGACTCTTTGTCCTTACCTACCTTCTCCTTCCCTTCATGCCCAATAAGATGAAAAAGGCTCTGGAGATGCTGGGAGTGAGCGAACTTCCTAAGCGGATAGAACCCTTTTCCTATAAAGTTTACCGCTTGGGAGAAAGGCAAATACTCTTTCCCAGAAGGAAATCCTGACTCTTTTCTTTAGGGCAAGCCACAGAGAAACCGTGTCAATCTCATAAACCTTCATACCTATGAAGATCGTCCTCTTTCTGAAAATTTGAAGGTAAAATTACCGATTTTTTCACGGGGAGGAAATCTTTGAAAGAGCGTATAAAATAGTAGGTCTCCTATGGGTTTGATCCCGAAGATAAACCTTTTTGTAGAGGAGAGGGTAGGGGTAAGGTCTTATCCCGCTAAGGTTTCCCTGCTTTTTGCACTGCTGGTAGCACTATCCCTCGTAACCGCCTTCGTTATAGACGTAGCCATTTCCTTCGGGGACATAAAAAAACAGGTCGAAACCGCTAGCCTTAGGGCGGCAAAGTTCAGGACCACCGCCATATCAAACGTTATGGAGGGCTTATTCCGTGCCGATAGAACCCTTGTGGCTCTTTACAGAACACAGGGTGAGAAGGTCTTTGAAAACCTTTTGGGTCCCTTTATAGAGTGTGCCGTATTCCCCGACGGGAAGAAGGGAAGCCTCAACACTCAGGTGCTGTCCGAAGCCCTGAAGGTTTCCGAGGGAAAGGAAAACTTTTTCTTTTTCCTACCCGACTCGTGGAAGGGTATAGCGATAATTAGGGACGGCAAGGACACCTTTGCCTTCTGCCACGATGTGGCTTACATAGAGTCCATACTCTCCAAAAGGTTGGGAGCCATAGCCAAATACGGGGCGGAGTTTCGCTTTGTGACTTCCGGCCAAACTCCCGAAGCCTTTATAAAGGTGGTTTACCCCAACGAGTTTTCCAACGCCCGCATGGTGGTCACCGTCCCTTTCGGAAACTTTGTAAAAACGCTCCTTGCGGATAGGGTAGTGGTCTATATAAGACTGCTTGCCATATTCTCCCTTATTCTGTTTTTGGCTTACTTTCCCGTTTCAAGGCTTCTCAGCTACCCCATAAGGAGGCTCAGGCAGACTATTGAGGAGCTTGAAAGGGGTAACTACGATGCGAATATGGATGATCTCCTTTCTGCAGCGGACGAATTTGGAGCCACCGCAAGAGTTCTCCACAGGTTCTCTCAAGACACCAAAACGAGACTGCAAAAGCTTGAACTCATAGTAGAAACAGCACTTTACACCGTTGATTCTTTAGATGAGCTTCCCGACTTTGCCAAGAGGGTTCTTGATAGGATAAACACCATCTTTAACGCCCGCCTATCCCTTTTGATTTTGGAGGACCGGATCCTCAACAGGGAGATAGTGTCCATATACTCTGGACTTGCGGACAAGAATAGAATCAGGGAGCTTATAGAATTTTTCTCCGAAGAGGGTTTGGACGTTATAGCTCATCACCTGAAGTTAGAGTGCAAAGTCCAAAGGGGGGAAAACTTTTGCAGAAGCCTTATGGCTTTTAAGGTGAGCGAGTCGGTTTTCGGAGGGCTTGTTTTTGAATTTGACCACTCTGTGGATGCAGAGGATGAGGGTTACCTGAGGGTGTTAGCCCAGCATATAGCCGGAACCGTAAGGCTCTGCTACTTGGCTTCAACGGACTCCCTTACGGGCATACCCAACAGGAGGATGCTTGACCACGACCTCAGGAAACTTGCCCGATTGGCTTCCGAGTGGAATACGAGTTTAAGCCTGATAATGATAGACATAGATGACTTTAAGTATGTGAACGACACCTACGGTCACAGGGTAGGTGACGAAGTTCTAAAGAGGATAGCAACGGTTATAAGGGAAAACGTGGGACAGACCGACTCCGTTTATAGATACGGAGGTGAGGAGTTTACGGTCCTTTCCGTAGGGACTTCCAAAGAGGAGGCGGTAAAGTTAGCGGAAAGGATAAGGGAGGCTATAAAGAGGGAGAAGGTTTGGATAGATAGGGATCGCTACGTCTCCGTTACCGTAAGCGTGGGGGTAGCAAGCCTGCCCGAGGATACGGAAGATCCCGAAGAGCTTCTGGTGATCGCGGATATCGGTCTCTACAGAGCGAAGAAGAACGGAAAGGACAGAACCATCTTCCTGCGCTCCAAGGAGGACGTGGAATTTTACAAAGATCTGTTCGGCAAGGGTATGGATATAGCGGAGCTTCTTGAAAAGGGGCTTTTTACCTACGAGCTTGAACCCATATACTACCTGCAATCAGGTGAGCTTTTCGGTTACGAACTACTCTTCAGGGCAATAAGGGACGGGAAGCCCGAGCACGTGACCGAGTTCTTCCTGAATATTGCGGACGTCAGTATCTTGGAGGAGATAGACCTCGGACTTGTGAAGATGCTTCCGGATATACTCAAGAGGTATCCTACAGAACGGCTTTTTGTAAACATCTCACCGAAAACCTTAGAAAGGGGTAGGATCTTTACCCTGTTGGAGGAACTGGAGGACTCCCTGAGAAAGAGGATACTTATTGAGGTTACCGAAAGGGAGCCTTTCAGGGACAGGAAGGAAGGTCTTGAGCTGTTAAAGAAGCTCAAAGAGATGGGTTACGGGATAGTAATAGATGACTTCGGGAGCGGAACCTCTTCCCTTCTTAACTTAAAGGAATGGTCTGGAGTTGTGGGCTTCGTTAAGATAGACGGGGTCTTTGTAAGAAACTCTGGTATATATCCCGAAGGTAGGGACCTCCTTGAGATCATAAGAACGGCAGCGGACAGGTTCGGGATAGAGTGTATAGCGGAGCAGATAGAGAGGGAGGAAGATCTCAGAGCGGTCAAGGAAGCGGGTATTAAGCTGGGTCAGGGTAGGTTCTTTAGCACCTCAGAGGCTAAAGTCCTTTCCTAAGTAAACCTCCCTTACCTCCTCCCTTTGAATCACCTCAAAGGGCGTTCCGCTTGCCAAAATGGTCCCTTCGGATATTATGTAAACACGATCTACAAGGCTTATGGTTTCCCTGACGTTGTGGTCCGTTATAAGGATGCCTATATCTTGGTGTTTTAGGTCCAAAACCATACGCCTTATGTCACCCACTATGATGGGGTCAAGACCGGCAAAGGGTTCATCAAGGAAGAGGTATTTGGGCTTGGTTATAAGGCTTCGGGCTATCTCAAGTCTCCTTTTCTGCCCACCCGACAGGGTGTGAGCCTTTTGGTTGGCAAGTTCAAGGAGTCCGAAGTCCTCAAGGAGGGCCTCCGCACGGGCTATAGCCTCTTCTTTACTTTCAGTGAAAAATTCAAGGAAAATCAGGAGGTTCTCAAGAACGGTAAGCTCCTCAAAGAGGGTGTGCTCTTGAGGGAGGAAGGCTATTCCTCTTTTTGCCTTCTCGTGGGGCGGAAGGTGAGTCACATCTTCTCCGTCCAACTCTATCGTGCCCCCGTCTACCTTCACAAAGCCCACCAGAGAATTGAACAGAGTGGTTTTCCCGGCTCCGTTGGGACCCAAGAGACCTACAACTTCCCCCCTCTCTACCGAAATGTCCACACCCCTTAAAACCTCTCTTCCCTTAAAAACCTTCCTTATACCTTTGGCGGTGAGCATAAAGTTTACCTTGTAGCCTTTATGGTAACCTCATAGGCTTCTCCCCTGTTGCTTGCGGGAAGGGTTCCGGTCCTTGCTGTAAAGAGGAAAATCCTTCCGCTCTTGGTGCTCACTATAGCCTGAAGAGCCTCCTCAAACTTCGGACCTACTATCTTTTTCATCTTTACCCTCTTTTTGGACTCTAAAAGGACGTAGACCTCTCCCTCGGTAAACTTGTTTACATTTAAGAACTTATAGACGGGACTCCTGACGTTTCTTATGACCAACGGATAAGCCTTTTTGCCTATGCTCACCACCCTACCTTTTGGATTGAAAACGATCGTTTCCTCATCCTCATCGTAGGCTTCGGGAATCTGTGCGGTAGTGTAAGAGCCGTCAAAGTCGGGCTTTGAAAGGAGCTGTTGATCTTTCCAGAACACTCTCAGGTATCCGTCCTTGTCTACGAAGATAAGGGTGTCTCCATACATAAAGGCTCCGTCAAGACGAAAGCCCGAAGGGACGGGGAAGGGCCACTCCTCTTTAAGCTTTCCCTTAACCAGCTTGACCTTTTTGACCGAACCCCACCCGTCACGGGCGTCAAAGCTCTGGGCTACGAAGGTCTTTTGGGGATTTTCTTTGTCAAGGACGCTCAGGAAATAAGGTATGTTTTTCTTAACCACGACGGGAGAATCAGAGACGAACTTAACTATCAGGGAACTCGGATCTTCCCCTGAGATCATGTTCACTATAAGGTAATCTTTTGTTCCCTCCAAGGGAGCGCATTCTAACCATATGGGGTAGCCCGGAGGTAGGTCAAAGGAGGTGAATTCAACCAGCTCCTTTTTGAGTATCTCGTAAAAGACAACCCTGTTTTCAAAAAGGACCGCCAAAAACTCCTTCAGATTGTCGGTGAGCCTGCAAGAGTCCGCAGAAAGAGGTATCTCATCAAAGGAAAGAACGAGCTTTGCCTTCATGTTGAACTCTTCGGGTTCCCTCTCCTTTACCACTTGCACCTTGCGAGGCTTTTGGAAGAAGGCTATGGCTCTTCCCATAAACTCAACACCGAAGCCGTCTTCAAACTCCCTTATTATGTAGGGGCAGTCCGTTCCCCTCTTTACTTCTTCCAAGTAAGCGCTCACCTTGAAATACCCTTCATCCGTTCCCCAAAAGCACACCTCCCCGTAGGAGAGCCTAACTTTGTCACCCCTTCTTATGTTTTCCCCTTCAACTATCTTTGCTACCGAATAGCGTCTTTTCACCTCCTCTATTTTTACCTTTCCGACAACTTCCACCTTGCGACCAAGAACCCTACCCGTTACGGGGTGGTAGATCTTCTCTCCCTCAAGGATTACCTCAAAAACCTCTCCCTTAAAGGCTCTGCCCCTTCCCAGATCAAGGATCACCCGCCCGTCGGAAACTTCTACCACGTAGCCGGTTCTTGTGAAAAACTTTCCTATATCTCTAACCTTTGCGGGAAAGGAAAAGGAAACTATTATCAGAAAGAAAGCAAGCGCCCTTATCACCCCTTGAGTTCCTCCAAGGTTTCTATTATTTTATCCGTCATCTCTTTGGTTCCCACCTTCTTGCACCCTTCAGAGTATATATCCGGGGTTCTGTAGCCCTTCCTAAGAACCTCCTCCACCGCCCTTTCAAGGAGATCCGCCGCATCATCCATAGAAAAGGAGTACTTGAGCATCATGGAGGCGGAGAGTATGGTGGCTATGGGATTCGCTATACCCTTCCCGGCTATATCCGGTGCAGAACCGTGAACAGGCTCGTAGAGAGCGTATTTCTCTCCCACACTTGCGGAGGGGAGCATACCCAGACTTCCCACTACAACGCCCGCCTCATCGGAAAGGATATCCCCGAAGATGTTGCCCGTAACGATTACATCAAAGGTGGAAGGACGCCTTACTATCTGCATAGCGCAGTTGTCAACGTAGAGGTGTTCAAGTTCAACGTCGGGAAAGTTCTTCTTTTCCTCCTCAACTATCTCCTTCCAAAGACCGCTCACCTCAAGGACGTTTGACTTGTCCACGCTGGTGAGCTTCTTTCGCCTCTTTCTGGCTATCTCAAAAGCTTTTCTGACAACCCTCCTTATCTCGTCCTCGGAGTATTTCATAGTGTTGACGCCCACCCTTTTGCCGTTCTCTTCAAAGATGCCCCTCGGCTCACCGTAGTAGACATCCCCCGTAAGCTCTCTGACTACCAGCATGTCCGTTCCCTTCACCACTTCTGGCTTTAAGGGTGAGGAGTCTATCAGGGGTTCCCAAACCTTGGCGGGTCTTAAGTTTGCAAAAAGGTCAAGCTCCTTTCTTATTCTCAAAAGTCCTTTCTCGGGTCTCTTGTGGGTGGGAAGATCATCCCACTTAGGTCCGCCCACCGCTCCTAACAGAACCGCATCCGAAGACTTGCACAGTTCAAGGGTCTCATCGGGTAGGGGATCGCCGGTTTTGTCTATAGCGATGCCTCCTATCAGCCCTTCCTGAAAAGAGAACTCCACACCGTAAAGCTCGGCGACCTTTTCAAGCACCCTCAGGGTTGCATCCACTATCTCGGGACCTATCCCGTCGCCCTTTAGGACAGCTATTTTGAATTTTTTCATGGTAAGAAGATTAAACTATAATGCCATGCTCATCATCAAGTCCACGGAAGAAAGAGCGGTAAAGGAGTGTGCAAAGGTATTGAATGAAGGCTCCTTTGCTGTGGTACCCACCGATACCATATACGGAATAGTAACCGACGCCCTCAACTACGATGCGGTGACGAGACTAAAAAAGTTACGCAGACCTTCCGGGAGACCTTTCGTCCTCCTCATTCCGGATATCAGCTGGGTCGGGAAGCTGTCTTTGGAAATGACTCACGCAGAGAGAAGGTTGCTGACCAGACCCCATCTGACTCTCGTTCTTAGGAAGAAAACCCGTCTTTACTACTGGCTCGGAACCTCCACCGTTGCGGTGAGGCTACCGAAGGGCGGATTTATAGAAAGACTCCTAAGGTATTTTGCAAGACCGCTGGTTGCTCCTAGTGCAAATCCGGAGGGCAAACCCCCGGCAAGGAATGTAAAGGAAGCGATCGCCTACTTCGGTGGTGAGGTTCCCCTCTATGTAGATGTAGGTCCTTTGGAAGGAAAACCCTCAGCCCTTATAGACCTAAGGGGAAAACCCAAAGTTTTAAGGGAAGGGGTTTACAGCCCTTGGGATCTGGAAAAGCTACTGAGTAAGCTCTAAGTAGAGCTTGGCTATCCTGCGGGCGGTATTGTTCATCCTCCTTATGTATCTTGCCCTCTCCTGAACTGAAATCGCTCCACGTGCATCAAGTAGGTTAAAGGTATGGGAGCATTTGAGAAGGTAGTCGTATGCGGGCAGAACAAGTTTTTCGTCTATCAACCTCAGGGACTCCTTCTCGTAAAGCTCAAAGAGTTTAAATAGGAGATCAACGTCCGCCTTTTCAAAGTTGTATACGCTCCACTCCCACTCTGCTCTTTTGAAAACGTCCCCGTAAGTTATCCCCTCCTTCCACTCTATATCAAAGACGCTTTCCTTTTCCTGAACATACATAGCTATCCTCTCAAGACCGTAGGTAATTTCAACGGAGATTTCGTCAAGGTCAAGCCCACCCGACTGCTGGAAGTAGGTAAACTGGGTTATCTCCATCCCATCAAGCCAAACCTCCCATCCAAGTCCCCAAGCGCCGAGGGTGGGCGACTCCCAGTCGTCCTCAACGAACCTGATGTCGTGCTTTTTAGGGTCTATTCCCAACTCCTTCAGGCTGTCAAGGAATATCTCCTGCGGGTCATCGGGAGCGGGCTTTAAAATTACCTGCAGTTGGTAGTAGTGCTGGAGCCTGTTGGGATTCTCTCCGTATCTGCCATCTTGGGGTCTGCGGGAAGGCTCAACGTATACTACGTTCCAAGGGTTCTTTCCGAGAACTTTGAGGAAGGTTGCCGGATTCATAGTTCCCGCTCCAACCTCTATATCGTAGGGTTGCCATACAAGACATCCCCTCTGCGCCCAGAACTTGAGAAGGGACATTATTATGTCTTGGAAAAACATGGGGATATTTTAACCCGAGAAAAGGTCTATAGAACCTTTACTGTCCCAACACCACCCTAACCTTAAACAAACCCTTACCCGTGTTATCCACCGCCGAAAGGGTCAAGATCCTAAAATTTTTTTCAAAGTCCTTAATAAGGTAGGGAAGCAAGCTCCAACTCAGCTCCTTTATTTCAATCTCGTAGCCAGTTTCAGTCTTTTGGATCTTCTCTGGGGTTATGCGGTAGCGCTTAAGGAGGTTGATAACTTCCTCTTCGCCGAGATGCTTTTTGGAAGGTGCCTTTGCGTTTTTTAAATAGAACATGAACTCTTTGTGTTTGAAGAACTCGTAAACGAACCTATCCCTGAGCTGGGAAAGGATAGGCAAGGTGTAAAGGAACATGACTATTCCCAAACCCAACGCTATCAGGTAAACCGTCCTTCTCCTTAGGAATCTGATCATAGCTCCAGCTCAAACTCGTAGCTCTCTTCGGG
>WFYH01000066.1 GCA_015490215.1 Aquificaceae bacterium | reverse complement strand
TTCTCCTCGGAGAGATAAGAGGGCACCGAAAGAAGCAGATCAGCGGATAGGACAACCACCCTGTCCCAACTCCTGCCCCAATGAGGGTAAGTATCAAAAGAAAAGTCCTCACTCAATTTGAATATCTTTTCCACAACCTCCATAGCCTTCTCAAGACCGAAGCCGATGGGTTTTACCTCGTTCCCGCACCGGGGGCACAGAGCGGTTTTAGTTCTAAACCTACAGTTTGTGCAAAAGAGCCTTCCATCCTGCTTTGAGTAGCTAAGAAGCGTTCCACATTGTGGACAGTCAACGAGATCGGAACAAACGTCGCAGTAAGCGTAACTGTAGCCGTGCTTTGGCACCAAAAAGAGGGTGGTCTTATCAGGGCGCTCCAGTATCTCTTCTTTTAGCTCCTGTGTCAGGACCTCCGAGGGTTTCCTTTTGATCAGAAGGACATCTCTAACCTTAACGGATTTTCTCAGGAGACCTCCCTTCTTCTTCACCAAATAGTAGGAGGCAACGGTAGGAGCAGGTGTGATGGCTACGAATTTAGCACCCACCTTAAGGGCTAACCTGTAGCCTGCCCTCCTCAGATCAAAGTTCTTTATATGGCGGATCTTATTACCTTGAGAGCTTTCGTCAAAGAGAACTACAGCTCCTATATCCTTAGCAGGGCAAAGTAGCGCCAAGTGAGTGCCAAGGAGTATAGAGGGATTTTCGGAAGCGTAAAACCAACCCTCTATAAGTTCCTTGGGTTTCTTCAGAGCGTGAATAGAAACCACCCTGTCGCCGAAGATATCCCTCATGTATCCCTCAACCCTTATCAGCTGATCTCTCTCGGGAAATAGAACGAGAAGCGATTTTCCCTTTTCAAGCTCTGCCTCAGCCACCGCTTCTAAGGTGTTTATAGCTTCCTCATAATCGGTCCACAGGACGGTTTTATCCGACAGGAAGGGTTTGATAGGGGTCCTTTGGCGCAAGGGGACCTCCCTTATCTCTCCCACATACCTGCTTTCCTCTTCAACTATGCCCCTTCTTATGAGATCCCTAAGATCGCTTTTTTTGAAGCCCTCTTCCTTGATCTCCTCCTCACTCACCCAAAGCCTACCGCTTAAAAAGAGGATCAGCCTCCGCCTTGTTTCACTCCTTACCCTTCTGAGAGCTTCCTCCTCGGGAACTTTAAGCCTGTAGAACCTCCTCTCTACGTTAGGTATCTCCCAACTGGTAATCTCTTCCAAGAACCCCTTTTCCAAGAGAAGGTTTACCACCTCAGAGGAGAATTTCTTTTTGAGCGTTTCTTTTTCTACCCTTCTTACCTTGAGCAGGTATTCAATTACCCGCTTGCTTATCGGATCAAGACCGGTCGTAGCTTTTCTTTTTAGCCTGACGGTCGTCTCCTCCTCCCACAAAAAGGCGGAGGGAAGAAGCTTTTCAAGCAGAAAACCCGCACTCGGGAGCAGATAGTCGTGAGTTAAATCGTAAAGAAGCTCTATCTGGGATCTACGCAGAAGAGGAAGTTTATCGGGAAAGGAGACTATCCCCCCTTGGGGGCTTTCTTCGGAGAACCCTACTACCACCCCCGTCCTGCCACCGCTTCTGGTTTTAACAAGGACCCTGAACCCTACGGGATCCTCAGGTGCTTCTATGCAGGTGTATACGCCCGTTTTTCCCCCCGCAACCAGAACCCTTAGGTTCATTCAGCTTTGCTTTTGAGAGCGCTTATTACCTTTTCATCAAGCTCCACCATCTTCTTCACGTTGCCCGTATGGGCAAAGGGGATTATTCCCGTTATGGTTGAACCCGGAAACAGGGAGTTCTCCACGTTCTCAACGCTCATTTCAAAGACAGACACATCAAAGGGGATCCCTTCAATTCTTTGAATTACTTCCTCCGCTGTCCCGTAACAGGTCAGAGATTTGTCGGGTGCAAAGAGCTGAACAGCCACCTTTTTAGTTTCCCTCATATTTTGGGCGGTCTTTGCGTTGGAGCTTACCGCAATCCTTAAGGTTCTTTCATCCACCGGATATATCCAAGTTACGAAGGTAAGGTGCTGGTTTCCCTCTCTGTCTACCGTGCCAACGACAACAGGGAACACTCCCAAGTCCCTCATTAGATCTATTAGATCCCTCGGCAGCATTTTTAACCTCCTAAGGTTTTTGTCAAAAGTTATAATAGCAGGGTTGTAAACAGCGGGGGACGTTAATATAATTTATTAAAAAGAGTAGATAACATCCGTCCATACCAAACACCAAAGAAGGAGGTGGTGAGAATGGCTGGAAAGGTGAGGGTTGCTATAGTAGGTGTAGGAAACTGCGCAAGCTCCCTCGTTCAGGGGATCTACTACTACCAGAAGAAGCAAAGCGTGGACGTTAGCGGGCTTATGCACGAGGACATAGGCGGATACAAGCCTTGGGACATTGAAATAGTCGCAGCGTGGGACATAGACGCCCGCAAGGTGGGGAAGGACGTCTCCGAAGCCATATTCGCACCCCCCAACTGCACGGCGGTATTTGAACCCGACGTTCCCTACATGGGTGTGAAGGTAAGGAAAGGTAAGGTTCTTGACGGGTTTGCTCCCCACATGAAGGACTATCCCGAGGACAGGACCTTTGTGCTCTCCGACGAAAAGGAAGATGAGCTTGAGGACGTAGTAAGGGTCCTCAAAGAGACCGAAGCGGATGTCCTGATCAACTACGTTCCCGTGGGATCCGAGCAGGCGGCAAGATTCTACGCTCAGGCTTGTCTTGAAGCGGGAGTGTCCTTCATAAACGCCATGCCAACCTTTATAGTCTCCGATCCCGAATGGGCTAAGAAGTTTGAGGAAAGGGGCATACCCGTTGTGGGAGACGACATAAAGTCTCAGGTGGGAGCCACAATAGTCCACAGAACCCTCACCCAGCTCTTCATAGACAGAGGGGTAAAGATAGACAGAACCTATCAGCTCAACTTCGGCGGAAACACCGACTTCCTGAACATGCTCGCAAGGGAAAGACTAAAGACCAAGAAGGTCTCCAAAACCGAAGCGGTTACCTCCCTCATTCCCAACGGTATGAGCTGGGAGAACGTCCACATAGGACCCTCCGACTGGGTGCCTTGGCTCAAAGACAGAAAGATCGCCTACATAAGGCTTGAGGGAAGGCTCTTCGGAGACGTTCCCATGTATGTAGAGCTGAAACTTGACGTTGAAGACTCCCCCAACAGCGCAGGTTCTATGATAGACGCCATAAGGTGCGCTAAACTCGCAAGGGACAGGGGAATAGGAGGACCTCTTTACTCCATCAGCGCTTACACGATGAAGCATCCTCCCATACAGTATCCCGACTGGCAGGCTAAGAAGATGGTTGAGGAGTTCATAAGGGGAGAAAGAGAGCGTTAATCTTGGGGGCTTCGTGCCCCGTTTCCTTTTCCAAAAATCCAAAGAACAGCTCAAGGGATCTCAGGTGATCCTTAGTAAGGTTGTAGTCTATACACCTTAGGAAGTACTCTTCGTTAAAATCTGGGTCCGAGAACACTTTGACCTTTCCTCTTTTCAGATCCGTGAAAAAGTCCGTAAGCGACTCCTTTACCGATCTGTAGAGCCTACGGGCTACGGGCAAAGCAACTTCCCTTCTTACGAGGAAGAGGGCAAAAACAAAGGGAAGGGCTGTGTGCCTAAACCACTCTTCTCCAAGGTCGTAGGAGAAGGGATAGTAATCTTTCAAGGAAAGTGCCTCATCTCCTATGGAGAGTATAGCTTCCTCTTTGGAAGGAACCTCCTTAAAATCCCTGCGGTGGATCTCCTTAAGCACGTATCTGAGCAGGTAGCGGGAGGTGACCGATCTTGTTGTAACCTTTATCCTGCTTATGCGATTAAGGGGCTTTTCCGAAAGCAAAAGGACGGAGCAGACCCTACCCCTTGAGGATATGGAAATATCGGGAAGCACGTAGTAGCTTTCCGGGTTAAAGAAAAGCTCCGCCGAGGAAACTATCCCTGCCTGAATTTCCCCTTTCCTTAGCTTTTCCACCAGCTCGGAAGGGTGACCTTCCACAATCTCAAACCCCCTCAGGGAGTAAAAGAGGGGCAAGGTGTTGGTATAGGAGACCCTTCCTACCTTCAGCATGAGTTTAAAGCATAATATTAATGCAAGAAGCTTGCCGAAAGGAGGTATTGGATGGAGATTGCCTTGAAATCTTATGCGGAGGAAAAGGTTCTGTCCGCAAGGTCTACCCTCAGGGAGCTCTCTTCCCTGAGAACCCAGATCAAGAACGAAACCCTCCTGCTTGCCGCCCAAATGCTGGACGCGTACAGGGACAAACTTAAAGAGGAAAACCAAAAGGACATAGAAAATGCTAAGGAGATGGGACTCAGTCCGGCGGTGGTGGACAGGCTCCTTTTAAACGACAAGAGAATAGATGGAATGATAAAGGTCTTAAAGGACGTGGCTGCCCTGCCCGATCCCGTGGGTGAGATCACAAGGATGTGGACCCTTCCTAACGGTCTGAAGGTCGGGAGGATGAGGGTCCCCTTGGGTGTGGTGTTTATAGTCTACGAGTCCCGTCCCAACGTGACCGTTGAGGCTTCCGCCCTATGCATAAAGTCTTCCAACGCCGTTGTCTTGAGGGGCGGAAAGGAAGCGGTGAACTCTAACAGGATGCTCGTAGACATCCTAAGGAGTGCCGCAAGGGAAGCGGGCTACCCCGAGGAAGCCATCCAGTTCATAGACAGAACAGAAAGGGAGATAGTCTGGGAAATCCTAAAGATGGAAGGTAAAGTGGACGTAGCCATACCGAGGGGTGGAGAGAGTCTCATAAGGGCGGTCACGGAGCACGCCAAGGTTCCCGTCATAAAGCACTACAAGGGCGTATGCAACATATACGTTGACGACAGGGCAGACTTGGAGAAAGCCTACGACATCGTATACAACGCCAAGGTTCAAAGACCCTCCGTCTGCAATGCGGTAGAAAACCTTATAGTAAACAGGAGAATACTTAAGGACTTCCTCCCCAAGATGGCTTTTTATCTGGGTAAAGCCGGTGTTGAACTCAGATGCGACCCCGAAAGCCTTGAGGTAATAAAGTCGGATCCCAAACTTTCCTTCGTGAAGGCGGTCCCCGCCACGGAGGAGGACTACTATGAGGAGTTCTTGGATCTTATCCTTGCAGTAAAGGTGGTTGAAGACGTTGACGAGGCTATAACCTTTATTGAGAAATACGGCTCCGGGCACTCGGATGCCATAGTTACCGAGGACTACTCAAGGGCTATGAAGTTCCTGAGGGAGGTGGACTCCTCGGCGGTGTATGTAAACGCCTCAACACGCTTTACCGACGGTAACGAGTTCGGTCTCGGGGCCGAGATGGGCATATCCACCGACAAGATACACGCCCGTGGTCCCATGGCTCTGGAAGAACTCACTATAACCAAGTTTGTTATCCTCGGCGAGGGTCAGATAAGGGATAACTTCGGCGTTCCTGCAGACATAAGGGATGCTTATTAAACCCGACCTTCAGCTCAGGCTAAAGCTGAACCTCAACCTCCTTCTGAAAAACCAGATAGAGCTTTTGCTTTACCCTGCCCAAGAGCTTGAGCAGATACTAAAAGAAGAAAAAGAGAGTAACCCCTTCATAGAGGAAGTCTACGTATCCGAAAAGGTATACAACCTCTTTGAAGAGAGGAAGCCCCTTCAGATACCCGCAAGAGAAAGTCCTTTTGAAGAGCTTTTAAGAAACGTTAGGGCAGAGTTTATAGGCAGAGAACTGGAAATAGCCTTAGAGTTGGTATCCCTTACCGACGGTCGGGGATTTTTTAAAGGGGACACGAAAGAGATAGCCCGAAAGTTTGGGGTCGGAGAAGAGTATGTAGAAAACATAAGGCGCAGGGTAACCCGCCTTGACCCACTCGGAGTTTGCTCAAAGGACCTTCGGGAATTTCTGGAAATTCAGATAGAGGATATGTATCCCGAAGAAAAGGAAGAGCTGTGCACCTACTTAGAATTTGCCCTTGAAGGCAAGAAGATACCTGAGGATGCGCGCAGAAAATTGTCCCATCTGAAAATTTCGCCCCTTGAGGGTGACACCCCTCCCCCGAGGATAGGAAGGGTGGATGCGGTAATAGAGCTGGACGACGGTGAGCTTGTCTTTTACCTATACGAAGAGCTTATAGACATAAAACCGAGCAAGAGCTACCTTGAACTTTACCAAAGGTCAAAGGGGGAGACCCGCAAGTTCCTTAGGGAATATGTAGAGAGATTGGAAAACCTAAAAAGGCTCCTTTCCATAAGGAGGGAAAACCTCAGAAAGATCCTGAGCGTCATAGTGGAAGTTCAAGAGGACTTTCTGAAAGGGGAGGGTTCCCTGAAGAGTCTCCTTGTGAAGGATGTAGCCCGCATGCTTGATGTGAGCGAGTCCACCGTTAGCAGGCTGATAAACTCCAAATACGTTAAAACGCCTCAGGGAACTTATCCCTTGAGGTTCTTCTTTGTAAGGGAAAGTGTCGGTGGCACCTCTCAAGAAGAGATTATGAAGGCTATAAGAGAGCTTATCCTTGCAGAGGACAAGAAAAAACCTCTAAGCGACGAAGAGATAGCCAAAATCCTGAAAGAGAGGGGCATAAACATAGCCAGAAGAACCGTAGCTAAATACAGAGAGTCTATGGGGATACCATCTTCAAGGGAAAGAAGGATTTAGCTTCTCTTTTGGAGCTTTTTATACTTCTCAAGGGCAAGCCTTCTCCTCCAGCCCTTTAGCCTGTCTATGAAGGTTATGCCCTGAAGGTGGTCAAGCTCGTGCTGAAACACTATGGCGGGAAATCCTTCAAGCTCAAGCTCTACGGGCTCTCCGTGCTCGTTTAGGGCTTTTACCTTTATCCTCTTTGCCCTTTCCACCTCCACGCTCAGACCGGGAAAGGAAAGACACCCCTCTTTGTATTTGATCTTTCCCTCTGTGTGGACTATGGTGGGGTTTATTAGAACCAGCTTCAGGTCGGGGGCATCCTCCTTAGGGGTGGTATCCATAACCATAACCTTTATGGGAACGCCTATCTGATTTGCCGCAAGCCCCACACCCTCCGCATCATACATGGTCTCAAACATATCCTTTACAAGCTTTTCTATCTCCCTGTCAACTACGTCTACCTCTTGGGTGGGGGTTGTGAGAACCGGGTCAGGGTAGGTAACTATCTTCCTTATCATACGAACTCTCCCCTTAGGAGAATTAAAGTATTATAAAAAGCTGTGAGGATTCTCTTTCTGTGTTATCGCTTTAACTCCCTTTCCCAGAGGCTTTACTGTGAGCTGACGGAAAGGGGGCACGAGGTTTCAATAGAGCTTGATGTCCATCCTGAACTTATGATTGAAGCGGCGAATCTCTACAAACCCGATCTGATAATCGCTCCTTTCTTAAAGAGGAAAATTCCAGCGGAGGTGTGGAAAAGGTTTAAGACACTTGTGATCCATCCGGGTATTAAGGGGGACAGAGGACCTTCCGCACTTGATTGGGCGATTATCAGGAAAGAGCGCATATGGGGAGTGACCCTCTTAGAGGCGACCGAAGAATACGATACTGGGGATGTTTGGGCTTGGAGAGAGTTCCCCATGAGGTTTGCAAGAAAGTCAAGTATATACAGACACGAGGTTACTGAGGCTGCCGTTGAGTGTGTTCTTGAAGCTGTGGAAAAGTTTCAGGAAGGAAATTACAAGCCGACCCCGCAGGGAGAAGGCTCTTGGAACCCTAAGATGGACCAGAGCGTAAGGAAAATAAATTGGGAGCAGGATAAAACGGGAGATGTTTTGAGAAAAATCTATGCCTCCGACAGCCAGCCGGGAGTGCTTGACGACCGTATTTTTGAAAGAGGGGTATACCTCTATAATGCCTTTCCTGAAGAAGAGATAAAGGGACCCGCGGGGAAGCTTCTTGCTGTAAGAGACGAGGCTGTCTGTGTAGGAACAGTTGATGGTGCGGTATGGATAACTCATGTTAGGCTAAAGGGGAAAAAGGGGCTAAAGCTTCCCGTTTTAAGGGTATTCCCTCGTTTGGCAGAAACCTTACCGGAGGAAAATATAAAGCCTTGGGAGAGGGTGGACTTCAAGACTTACAGGGAAATTGAATACGAAGAAGAAGGAAAGATAGGCTACATCCACTTTAGGTTTTACAACGGTGCCATGTCCACGGAGCAGTGTTTGAAACTGAAGGAAGTGGTAGCTTTCGCAAAGAAGAGACCTGTAAAGGCTATAGTTCTCCTCGGACAGGAAGACTTCTTTTCAAACGGTATGAACCTCAACACAATAGAAAACGCTCCCAGCCCTGCCGATGAGTCTTGGAGAAACATAAACGCCATGGACGATCTCTGTGAAGAGATACTGCGAACTCCGGACAAGTTAACCGTTGCAGGTCTTCAGGGAAACGCGGGAGCGGGAGGAGTATTCTTGGCGCTCACTTGTGATTTGGTTTTTGCAAGGGAAGGCGTGGTTCTCAATCCTCACTACAAAAATATAGGAAATCTATACGGTTCCGAGTTTTGGACCTACACCTTGCCCAGAAGGGTGGGTTGGAAAACAGCCAAAGAGATTATGGAAAACAGAATGCCCATAAGTGCAAATAAAGCCCTCTCCATAGGTTTGCTGGATAGTGTTTTTGGGAAAACACCTGCTCAATTTAGAAACATTCTTAAAGTCAAGTTGGAGGAATTTGTAAACTCCCCGGAGTTTGGAAGGTTCATAAAGAAAAAGATCAAAGAAAGGACCGATCCGAAGTGGGAGGAGGAAATAGAAAAAGCCCGCAGGCACGAGCTTGAGATGATGAAGCTAAACTTCTACGGTTTTGATACAAGCTACCATATAGCTCGCTACTACTTTGTCTATAGGAAGCCCCACTTTAGGACACCCCCTTATCTTGCCATTCACAGGAGATTGGACTATGCTCCTGAG
>WFYH01000065.1 GCA_015490215.1 Aquificaceae bacterium | reverse complement strand
TCTTATGCTGGGCAAACCCGAGGGGAAACCCAAGGGTCTTAACTGGCTATACAGGGACACCTATATAGGGAAGCGTAAAGGTGTAACCTTGGGTCTTTCTTTTGCCTTCCAAAACGGGATAGATCAGGAGCTTATTACGGACGTTCAGGGTCCCGCGCCGGGTGTAACCGGGGGCGGAGGAACCCAAGCGGGTGCCGGATCCGTTCAGGTGAGGGTTCCCTACATGATACTGCCAAATCCCTTTGCCCGATTTAGCAACGTGGCAAACAACCCTGTTGATATGCAGATGTATGGAGCGGACCTTGCTGTTCACTACGGACCCTTTACGGTGATACTTGAAGGAGGGCAACATGCCTTCAAGGGCGTTTGGCTCGGACCCAACAACACCAGCGAAGATTTCAAAAACAAATGGTTCATAGCCAAAGCGGCTTACGCTATTAATCCCAAAAGCGTTACCGTTTTTGAGCCTTACGTCAGCTACTACATCTGGGACCCCGAAATCAAGGAGGTGGGCGGAAGGGCTTACGGGGACGCAGCCAACTTCATAAGGGCTAACAGAGCGGGTAAGGATAGGGCTACCCTCGGAAGGATAGGGGTGACCTCGGTAGGGGTAAACATCTGGTATACCAAGGCTAAGCTATTCAGCTGGACCTTTGAATATCAAAAGATAGACGAGGAGAGGAACGAGATAGACAACGATGCCTTTACCGTTCAGTTCAGGTTCGTCTTCTGAAGCCCCCTCCTCTCTTTTTTCAACATTCCATCTCCAAACTCTCCAAGAGGAGGTCCTCCCCGCCTACTATCTCCGTGTTCAGGGATCCGCACTTCGGACACAGGGCGTTCAGCTCATCCTTTTCAAAAGTCTCGTTACAGTCCTTGCAGAAAACCTTCAGCTTTTCTTGCTTTATAACAAGCTCCGCCTCCTGAGCTACGGTTCCCTCCTTGAAGGTATCAAAGGCAACCTTAAGGAGGTGAGCTTCCACTCCCGACAGGACGCCTATCCTCAATACCACCTTGGTTACTTTCTTCGCCTCCCTCTCGTGGGCGTGCTCTTCTATCAGGGCAAGCAGGCTCTGGACTATGGAAAACTCGTGCATATATCAGGTGAAGCCGGGAGGTATCTTAAAGGGAACGTTCATCAGGGGATTCTCCTCTTCCTGCGTAAATAGGGCGTAAACGCCGAAGCAGTATTTGCCTATCTCAACGACCCTTCCCACCTTTACGCCGGCATCCTCAAGGATAAGGGCTACCTCCCACTCGGAAAGGACCTCTTCAGGAGGGGGTCCCTTATCCCTTTCTTCCTTCTTCCAGTCTATTACGGCAAGGTAGGCGAAGGGCTTTGCAACCCTCTTTAGCTCTTCAACAAAAGCTTTAGGATCCTCAAGCTCATGGAAGGTAAAGGCGATGAACACAAAGTCCACCGAACCGTCAGGTAGGGGTATTGAGTTTTCCTCGGACTTTAGAACTTCAACGTTTCTCAGGCCTTCCCTTTCTACCTTTTCCTTTGCCCTCTGGACCATAACATCTTGAACATCTATCGCATAGACCTTTCCCTTTTCGCCTACCATCTTGGAAAGGTATGGAAGGTAAAAGCCCGGTCCGGTTCCCACGTCAAGGACGGTCATACCCTCCCTTATACCGAACTCTTTTAGGACTTTTTCGGGATCAAAGAGTTCAAGACGGGAGGGATCCTCAAGCTTGTGTATGTTTTCGGGATTGAATTTATGAGCCATGAAACACCTCCTGCAAAAAGATTTTAAATATTTATATGAAGATAGGCATCCTATGCTCTGGAGGCGACGCCCCCGGTATGAACCCCGTCATCAGGGCGGTGGTCAGATCCGCCTTAAGCATCGGTCACAGGGTAATCGGGATAAGGAGGGGTTTTAAGGGTCTGAGGAAGGGAGACTTTACCGAGCTTTCCAGCAGGGACGTGGGGGGTATACTCGGCAGGGGAGGAACTATTCTTCTAAGCGCAAGGGACGAAGGTTTTAAAGAGAGATCCTACAGAGAGGAAGCTTATAGAAATCTTGAAAGGGAAGGTATAGAAGCTCTCATAGTTCTCGGGGGTGAGGGAAGTCTCAAGGGAGCCTCCCTTATAGCGGAGGAGACGGAACTTCCCGTTATAGGGGTCCCCTGCACCATAGACAACGACATAGGGGGGACCGAATACTGCATAGGCTACGACACCGCCGTTAGAAATGCGGTAGAGGCGGTAGACAAGATCAGGGACACTGCAAGCTCGCACGA
>WFYH01000064.1 GCA_015490215.1 Aquificaceae bacterium | reverse complement strand
TGTATAAGAGACAGGAATTAGGTTTAGGGACAGATAAGAACTTAGAGCCTTACCAACCGGAAGTGGATGGGAAAGTGCGCTACAAAGTATCATATGAGAATTTTTTCAATGGGTAAGAATTGATAAATCTAAAATCTTCCAAGCTTTATAATGTCAGACTCACTTCATGCAAAACTTTAGTAATACGCCGTGTGGACTAAAAGTTACCTCTCAATAAGGGATACCTCCTTTTAAGCTCTTGATCTGTCCTGCAGGGGTAAAGCCATACACAAGTTCTCCTGAGCAGCTGTGTGCTTTCCCAATACTCTACGTTGGGACACCTGTTTTTTGTTTTACCCCCCTGTGCAAGTGCCGAAATAGCGGATAAATTTATTAAAAGCCCTGTATCTTATTTTTATGGGTATGAAGGTAACAATCAACGGAGAGGAAAAGATCCTTGATAGGGAGCTAACCGTTATGGAGCTCCTCGAAGTTATGAACGTAAAGTTCCGTGAGGTGGGTCTTGCGGTAGCCATAAACGAGGAGGTTGTGCCCAAGTCCGAATACACAAAGAGGAAGATAAAGGAAGGGGACAGAATTGAGATCGTCCAACTTGTAGGGGGCGGTTGATGAAGGTTAAGCTTCTTCCTTACTACACGATTGAGGACTGGGAAAATTGGGAAGGCAGATGGGAGCTTATAGAGGGTATTCCCTACGCCATGTCTCCCATGCCTACGCCCAAGCATCAAAGGATAAGCCTACTCATAGGCTCCCTTCTTGAAGAAGAGCTTGGAGAATGCGAAAAGTGTGTTTCCCTTATATCTATAGACTGGGTTGTCTCCGAAGACACGGTTCTGGAACCGGATAACTTGATAGTTTGCTCGGAGAATCTTGAAAAAGATCTCTTTTCTCAAAAGAGGCTCCATTTTCCACCCAAGGCAGTTTTTGAGATCCTCTCACCCTCAACACGGGAAAAGGACAGGATAACCAAATTCCAAATTTACGAGGAGCAGGGGGTCAAATACTACGTAATTGTGGATCCGGACAGCCAAGAGGTTGAGGTATACCAGCTTAAGGAAGGAAATTACGAGCTTGTGTGTAAGTTCAAAAGGGATGGAGAGTTTACCTTTGACCTCGGAGAGTGCAGGGCTAAATTAAATTTTTCAAAGATCTGGAGGTGAAGGATGACAGACTACGAAAAACTTCTTGAAAATGACCCCTTTGAAATTGCAGGCAGGCGCTTCAGATCAAGGCTGATAATAGGTTCGGGAAAGTTTAAAAGCTTTCAGCAGAATAAAGAGGTCCTTGAAGCCTCGGGGGCGGAAATAATAACCGTTGCCGTTCGAAGGGTAAACATAACCGATCCCACCAGAGAGAACCTCCTTGACTATATAGATCCGAAAAAATATCTGATACTTCCCAACACCGCCGGCTGTTATACCGCAGAGGAAGCCATAAAAACCGCCATGCTTGCAAGGGAGGCAACGGGCATCAACTGGATAAAGTTGGAGGTAATAGGTGACAAAAAGACCCTTCTACCCGATATGGAACAGACCCTGAAAGCTGCTGAGTTCCTTGTTAAGGAGGGCTTTATTGTTCTTCCATACATATTTGATGACCCTGTCTATGCGAAAAAGTTTGAGGATGTAGGCTGTGCGGCTGTTATGCCCCTTGCAGCTCCCATAGGTTCGGGGTTGGGTCTTCAGAACCCCTACAACATCATTTTTATAAAAGAGGCGGTTTCCGTTCCGGTAATAGTAGATGCAGGAATCGGAAGCGCTGTGGATATTCCGCCCGTTATGGAACTTGGGGTAGATGCGGTTCTGACCAACACCGCCCTTGCGGAAGCCAAAGACCCTATCAAGATGGCGGTTGCCATGAAATACGCTACCATAGCGGGAAGGCTCGCCTACCTTGCGGGTAGAATGCCGAAAAGAACTTATGCGGTTCCTTCTTCTCCTACGGAAGGAGTTCCTTACAAAGGGTAGATGTTATGAACTTAGCCGTTCGGTATCCTCCCCGCTATACGGTTAGGGATTACGAAAAATGGAAAGGGGACTGGGAGCTGATAGAGGGTGTCCCTTATGCCCTTGCCTCCCCTACCTTTGAACACCAGAGGATAGTGGGTAGGATTTTCCGTTTTCTGGATGAGGAATTGGAAGATAAATGTCCCGAATGCAAGGTAGGTATAGACACAGACTACGTGATAGACCAGCATACCGTTGTAAGACCGGACGTTTTTATAGTCTGCGGGGAAGTAAGGGAAAAACTTCTAAGCCCACCCAAGGTCATTTTTGAAGTGGTTTCGGAGGGGACAGCCGAAAGGGATGAGAAGCTGAAGTTTGAGCTATACCAGAGGGAAGGGGTAGAGATCTACGTTATAGTCTTTCCTTCCCTTAAAAAGGCGAAGGTTTACCGCTTGTCGGACGGAAGATATGTAAAGCTCAAGGATGTAACAACAGACACTCTTGAACTCCCCTTAGAGGATTGCACCGTATCTATTGATTTTTCCGAGATTTGGGAAAGATAACCTGAATTTGCAAATCGCCCGTCGGGGGCTAAAATTAGTTAAGAATGATCCTACTACATTTCCCCTTCAGGAGGTCTGCATTATGAAAAATCCTGAACCCCTTGATATGAACCTT
>WFYH01000063.1 GCA_015490215.1 Aquificaceae bacterium | reverse complement strand
AATCTGCCGTGTGGAGTTGAAAGCTTGAGTTGTGTTAACTCGTTTTGAACGTCCTTAACACGTTTTGTTCCTAATCTGCCGTGTGGAGTTGAAAGTCTTCGTGGATCTGACGTTGGTATATACCCTTATGAGAGTTCCTAATTTGCCGTGTGGAGTTGAAAGCGCACTCCCCCACCTCCTTCCACCCGCTCCGTCCGCGTTCCTAATCTGCCGTGTGGAGTTGAAAATAAACAGAGTTGAGAAACTGAAGATATTGACAGAAGGTTTGAAGCGAGGGGATAGCTTAGTGATAACCGCTCCAAGGAGGTATGGTAAGACGACATTGATAAGAAAGGTCTTTGAGAAGCTGAAGAACCTGCTACTTGTGAAAGACTACCTTTGGGATACACCCGTGATGTAGAAGGAAGTGCCCTTTGTCTTTCCTGAAACCTCCAGCCTTATGGGTTTTCCGACGCCTGATATCTTAAGTTCTAAAAGATAGATCCCTCCAAGATCCTTAAAATTCACATTTACGGAGAACTTATACCCCAACTTGCTTCTGTTTTCCAAGCACATTTTCAAAAGTCCTTCCTCCCCGCCAAGTTTATGGAGGGCTTCCCTTTCAAAGAAGGAGGAAATTTTGGAAGCTCTCTCCTCGGTGCACTCTTCAAGACCTCCTACAAAGAAGGCGGTTATCCTCAGTTTCTCTCGTGGGTCAAGTTTTTTGGATTTCAGTTCTTCTATCTCTATCAGTAGTGTGATCAAAAAGGGGTAAAGCAGGGCAAGGAATCCGAAGGCACCTATAAAGAGGTCTTCAACCTTCGGTTTTTTTCTCAGAGCCACCCTTTCCTCCTTACCCAAAGGAGCAGGGCGAGGGTAACTAAGACCATCAAAAACAGTGAGTAAGGATAGCCAAACTTCCAGCTGAGTTCGGGCATGTATTTGAAGTTCATTCCGAATATACTTGCTATCAGTGTGGCGGGCAGGAATATGGTGGCTAAGACGGTAAACACCTTCACCGCTTCGTTTTGGCGGATGGTGATGAGCCCCAGAAGTGAGTTCTGGATGCTGTCTATCTTTTCCATGTAGAAGGTCGTATATTCCAAGAGGGTATTAAGGTCGTCAAGGAGGACCCTTACCTCCCTTTTGGTTTGTGCGTTTATGAGGGGGCTTTTTAGGAACCTTGTGAGTATCCTTACCTTCTCGTTTATGGATTCTCTCAAGGTAATGTTCAGTTCGTCATAGTAGGCGATGTCTTTTATCATCTCCTCCGACTGCTCAACGAATATCTCCTTCCAGATGTTCCTTATCCTTCTTCCGAGGATTTCAAGTCTGTCTCCGATCCTGTCTACCTCTATGCTAAGTATCTCCGCAAAAAGAGATTCTGCAAACTGGATATAGGATCTGTTTCCCTTCAGGCGGTTCAGAAATATCATCAGGGTGGGTATGTCCCTGTAGCGGAGGGTTACAAAGAACCGCTCTTTTATAAAGAAGAAGACGGGTTCCATGATTATCTCGTCCTTGTGCTGGATAACGAAGGACATGTTTATGTTCACCGCGTCCCCTTCCTCTATATACTTTGAGCTTATCTCTATATCTCCCAAAAGCTCCTTGGAGGGCATGTTAAAGCCCACTTTTTCTTTGAGCCACTCTATTTCCTCTTTGGAGGGGTTGTTCACGTCAATCCAGACTATACCCCTCCTTATCTCGTCAAACTCCTCGGGTTTGCGCTCCGCAAACTCCCTTCCTGCAATAACGTAAAGCTTTATCACCTCAGCCCTCTTTAAGGGCGTTTACTATCTCCTGGACCGCCTTTTTGGCATCTGCAAAGAGCATGAGGGTGTTGTCCATGGCAAAGAGGGGGTTTGGTATACCCGCAAAGCCGGGACTGAGACTCCTTTTTATAACCACCACCGTTTTCGCCTTCCACACCTCAAGGACGGGCATACCCGCTATGGGGCTTTTGGGGTCGGTCTGAGCCAATGGGTTTACAACGTCGTTTGCACCTATTACTATAACCACGTCCGTCTGCTCAAAGAGGGGGTTTGCCTCTTCAAGCTCTTTCATTTTTTCATAGGGGATGTCTACCTCTGCCAAGAGGACGTTCATGTGGCCGGGCATGCGCCCCGCTACCGGGTGTATGGCAAAATCAACCTCCGTCCCCCTTGATTCAAGGAGGTTAAAAAGGTCCCTGACCGCATACTGCGCCTGAGCTACCGCCATACCGTATCCCGGGACTATAACCACCCTGCGGGCACCCTCAAGGAGCAGGGCAACCTCTTCGGGGGAAGTGGCTTTTACCTTCCCTTCGTATATGTCGTCTTCGGGACCCGCCTTCACCTCCCCGAAGCCTCCGAAGAGAACGTTGAGAAGTGACCTGTTCATAGCTTTGCACATGAGGTTGGTAAGGATTATTCCTGAGGCTCCCACGAGGGAACCCGAAATTATTAGGGCATTGTTTTCAAGGACAAAACCCGTAGCAGATGCGGCAAGCCCCGAGTAGGAGTTAAGGAGGGCTATCACCACTGGCATATCCGCCCCGCCTATGGCGATGGTCAAAAGAACTCCGAGCACAGAAGAGACCGCAAGCATAATCCAGTAAAGGGAAAGCATAGAGGGGTTTAAAACCAATAGCACCCCCAAAAGCAAAGCAACACCGGCTACGAGAGCTTTAACAACCTGCTCACCTTTGTATCTTATAGGTCTTTCCTTCATAAGACCTTGGAGCTTAGCAAAGGCTACACCGCTTCCGAAGAAGGTAACCGCCCCGATTATCCCTGAGGCAACGGAGGCACTCACAAATATGGCATCGGGGGAAGGGTTCTCGTAAAGGGCAGATCCCGCCACAAGTGCGGAGGCTCCTCCACCTAAGCCGTTGAAGACCGCCACCAGCTGGGGCATGGCGGTCATTTCCACCTTTAGGGCTAAGACGGTTCCGATCACCGCACCTATTACGAGCCCTGCGATGATCATGGTAAAGTCAACTATGCGCTTATCAAGGAGGGTAACGACGACCGCTATGAGCATACCCGTGGCGCCAAGAAGGTTACCTCTGACGGCGGTCTTGGGATGGGAGAGACCTTTGAGTCCGAATATGAACAGGGAAGCCGCCACAAGGTAGGCAACGTTTACCAGCAGCTCCTTCATTCCTTCCTCCTGAACATCTCAAGCATCCTGTGGGTAACCAAGAACCCTCCCACCACATTTATGGTTGCAAAGACAAGAGCCAAAAAGCCCAGTATCGTTGTTAGGGTGGAATGCCCCGACCCGGCGGAGATGAGCGCCCCAACTATGGTTATACCCGATATGGCGTTGGAACCCGACATAAGGGGCGTGTGAAGTGTAGGCGGAACCTTTGTTATCACCTCAAAGCCCACAAACATAGAAAGCACAAATATGGTTAGATACAGAACGAAGTCCTCCATAGGGTTTTAACCTCCCAAGAATTCTTTAATGCGGGGACTGAAGATTTGCCCTTCTTTCAAAAGGAGGGTGTCCCTGACGATCTCGTCGTCGGTGTTCAGGTTAAGCTGACCTTCCTTTACTATCAGGGAAAGGAAGTTGGTTATGTTCTTGGAATACATCTGGCTGGCGTCGTGGGGTATTTCGGAGGGGAGGTTAAGTGCCCCCACTATCCTTACACCGTATCTTTCCACCGTCTGACCGGGGACCGTAAGCTCACAGTTCCCTCCCCTTTCTGCAGCGAGATCCACTATGACGGATCCCTCTCTCATCTCTTTAACCATGTCCTCGGTAATCAGGGTGGGTGCCTTCTTTCCGGGAACCATAGCGGTTGTTATAACCACGTCCGAGTCCCTTACCACCTCCTTCATCATCTCCCTTTGCCTTCTGTAGAACTCCTCGTCCATAGCCTTGGCGTAACCGCCCTTGTCCTCCGCCTGAGCACTTTCAAGACCGAGTTCTACGAACTTGGCACCCAGAGAAAGAACCTGCTCCTTGGCGGAGGGTCTTATGTCGTAAGCCTGAACTACCGCCCCGAGCCTCTTGGCGGTGGCTATAGCCTGAAGACCCGCTACCCCTGCTCCGACAACGAAAACCTTTGCGGGCAGAACCGTTCCCGCAGCGGTCATGAGCATGGGAAACATCTTAGGAAGCATATCCGCCGCTATGAGAACAGCCTTGTAGCCCGCCACCGTTGCCATTGAAGAGAGGACATCCATGCTCTGGGCACGTGTAATACGGGGTATTAACTCCAAGGCAAAGGCGGTAAGGTTTATCTCCTTGACCCTATCCTCTACTTCTTTTATACCGAAGGGGTCAAGCATACCTATAAGAACCTTGTCTTTGTAGCTTTCATACTCTTCCAGAAAATTCTCCTTGTCCGCACACAGGTTCCTGACAGAAAGTATTACATTGCAGGCTTCAAATATCTCCTCTCTGCTTGCGACCTTTGCCCCCGCCTGTTCGTATTGGGAATCTGAAAAGCCGGCTCTTTCACCGGCTCCCTTCTCTACGAGAACCTCAAGCCCGATCTTTTTAAGCCTTTGGATTTCCGAAGGGGTGAGTGATACTCTCTTTTCATTGGGATATCTTTCTTTGAGAACACCTGTTAACATGGTGTATAATTTTAGCATGAGGAAGATAGCGTTAGCTTCGGTGGCGGTGGCTCTTATATTCAGCCTCAAGTCCTGTGGGGAACCCTACGAGCCTGCTCAGGACGTGGTAGACAGCTTTTTGGAAGAGGTTCAGGAAAAGGAAGGGTTTGATGCCATCAAGCGCCTTCACCCCTCCTTCAGGGACAACCTTGCCAAGGACCTGAAGCTTCCCGTCCAGTTTACCGAACTCAAACCCTCTGAAGCCCTCGCCTGTTTGCTCAGCACCATGGGTGCCAACATGGACGACTACGAGATCACAGGCGGAAAGATGATCGGCGAAAGCACAGCGATCATCAAGGCACGGGTGGTGGACAAGGACGGAATTGAGAAGCTCTTTAGCTTCGTCCTGATCAAGGAAGATGACCGCTGGCTGATAGCTGATATCAGCCCCTACACGCCCGACATGAAAAAGTAGTGAACTTTTTAATTTGGCAAACCGCCTACTTGGGGGACGTGGTTCTTGCCACGCCCCTTATAGAAACGCTACAGCTTAATTTCCCTTCCGCACGGCTCGGCTTCGTAGGGCGTCCCTTCATAAAGGAGCTGTTTGGGGGTATGGGGCTTGACCTCATACCCTTTTCAAAAACGCTGGGGGAAAGTATCCGTATCTTGAAGAAAATTAAGGACTACGATGTGGCAGTTGTTCCCCACAGGTCCCTGAGAACCGCCCTGATAATGCTCTTTTCCGGGATACCTACAAGGATAGGCTTTGATAGATCCGAGTTCCCTTTAGCCTTCACCCACAGGGTAAAGCACAGGTGGGAACTCCACGAGGTGGACAGAAACCTCGAGCTTTTAAAACCCTTGGGGGTTAAGAAGATAGTGCGGGAAACCCGCCTCCACCTTCCGCAAGAAGAAAAGGAGGGAATTCTAAAGAAATTCGGTCTGAAAGAGGGAAGCTACATAGTTGTAAACCCCTTTTCCAACTTTCCCCTGAAGGAGTGGAGCCTCAAGAACTGGGCGGATCTACTCAAGAAGTTTACGGGTTTTCAGATAGTTGTGACAGGGCTCAAAGAAGATACCCAGAAGGCTCTCACCCTTGAAAGAGAAATAAGCTTCGTAAACCTTGTGGGCAGGACATCCCTAAGGGAGCTGATGGGTGTGCTAGCGGGTGCCAAGTTTGTCATTTCAAACGACTCCTCGCCCGTTCACATAGCAAATGCCCTTGGAGTTCCCGCCTTTACCGTCTATACCGCTACCTCTCCCGACTATGGTTTTTACCCGCTTAAGGGGGGCTACATCTCCAACCCAGCGCCCTGTTCACCCTGCTCGCCGAACCCCAAAAGGTGCAGAAGGAGAGACAAAATCTGCCTAAGCCTTCCTTCCCCGGAGCTTGTTTTTGAACGCCTCAAGGAGACCTTTGATATCTAAGCTATCACCTTTGCCTTCTTTCTCGTAAGCCCTGTAAACTCCCCCTTCCTCAACGATGTGAACGGACTCTATCCTTTTCCATCTTTTGGTGTCTTTGGTTTTCACGAATACGTCCTTTACCTCTCCTTTGGGCAGCTTTTTGTGCTCAAGGAAAAAATCAACTTCCTTCATCAGCTTCACAAGGTGGTCGCAGGAGTCAAAGTAGAAGGTGTATCCGCCCACGCTCATGGTGCAAAGCTCATCCTCGTTGATTATAAGGACATTGCAGACAGGACAGCGGGCGTTGGCGGGAGGAGTAAAGTCCCGAGTCTTTTCCGGATTTTTTGAAACGTATATAAGCACTCCGAGTAGCACGAGGGCGGTGACTATGAGATCAACTGTGGCTATTAGGGCTATGTATTCCCTGAAGACAAAACCCACCATGCTAACAAGCAGGCTGGCAAGAACTATGCCGCCGACTACGATAATGTATCTGAGCCTGTATCCTTTAAACATAAGGTAGAAGGTGGCGAGTATTCCGAGGAACTCTACAAACCTCGTGAGGATAACAAGTATAAGGGTCTCTTTGAAGGGAAACATCCCTTACCTGTCCGTCTCACCCACAACGGGATCTATGCTTGCCAGAACAGTAACGGCGTCCGCTATCACCCTGTCCTTCATAAGGTAAGGGTATATGCTGAGATTGTAGTAAGAGGGAGGTCTCACCTTCACCCTGTAAGGTTTTACTCCTCCCATGGAAAAGACGTAAAAGCCCAGCTCTCCACGCGGGTTTTCTCCCGAAGAGTATATGTCTCCCACGGGAACCTTAAGACCTATACCGTCAAGGGGTAGCTTGAGCTTTTTCTCTTTGGGAACCTCTGCAAAAAAGGGCGCATCTTTGGGCATTTTCTCCAACTTGGCTACGCACTGCTCTATTATCCTCACACTCTGGCGCATCTCTTCAATACGAACGAGGTATCTATCGTAGCAGTCGCCCACCTCACCCACAGGTATATCAAAGTCCACCTCTTCGTAAGCATCGTAGGGTTCAAACTTCCTTATGTCGTAAGGTATTCCCGAGCCTCTTATCACCGGTCCGGTAACCCCGTAGTAGTATGCATCTTCGGGAGAGATAACCCCTACATCCTTGTTTCTTCTAAGCCAGATCCTGTTCCTTGTGAGTATCCTCTCCCAGTCGTCAAGCTCTTTCGGAAACCTCTTTATGAAAGCCTTTATAACCTCAAGAGCACCTTCTGGCAGATCCATTCTCACCCCGCCGATGCGGGGATAAGAGATGGTCAACCTTGCACCCGTTATGCCCTCAAATATGTCCATTATCTTTTCTCTCTCTTTGAAGGCATAGAGGAAGATGGTCAGCGCTCCGAGGTCAAGGGCGTAGGTTCCGAGCCAAAGAAGGTGGGAGTTGATCCTTTGAAGCTCGGACATCATGGTTCTTATGTATTTAGCCTTTTCGGGGACGAACTCCTCTATACCGAGAAGCCTTTCTATAGCAACCACCCAAGCCTGATTTGAACAAAGGGCAGACAGATAGTCCATCCTGTCGGTGTAAACGAGAAACTGGTTATACATCTCGTTCTCAGCGAGCTTTTCAACACCCCTGTGAAGCTGTCCCAAGATAACGTCCGCCTGAACTATCCTTTCCCCTTCAAGGTCAAAGAGGAACCACATGGTCCCGTGGGTTCCCGGGTGGAGGGGCCCCCAGTTGAGAACTATCTGAGCCTTCTTTTTGAGCCTGTTCTTTTCGGTTATCTCTAAATCCTCAAGGGTGGGGACGAGGGTGTGCTTGCGCTGATAGTTCATGGTCCCTTCAAGCTTATCGCCCCAGAGAACTTCGTTCAACGAGGGAAGATCCTGCTCGGGGAAGCCTTCAAGGGGAAAGTCCTTCCTCAGCGGAAAGTAGGGGTAGGTGTCCCAGAGAAAAGCACGCACGAGGTTTTCGTGCCCCTCGTATTCTATTCCGAACATGTCATAACATTCCCTTTCCGCCCACTTACCTGCAAACCAGAGTTTTTCTATAGAAGGGAGCTTCCCATCGGTTCTTGTTTTAACAATTATCCTCTTCCTTTCGTCTACGTTGTAGAGGATGTAGAAGGCTTGGAACCTTGAAACCCTGTCCTCGGGGAAGGCTATAAGTTTTTCCTTCACCGCATTCCTGAAGTCTTTTTCCTTTTCAAGGATTTCCTTTAGATCCACTACCGAGTGATCAAGGAAGAGCTTAAAGCCTCTACTTTTTAGCTCCTTTAAGAGTTCTATAAGGTTCTCCTTTTTTATGTGGATAGAGGTCTCGGTTTTTAACTCTACTATTTCAAGCTCGGGAAACCTTTCTTTTAAATCTGCAAAATCGTCAGTTCTAGCCCAAGGCATTAGACTTCCTCCATTTCAAACTGCCAGTTGAGAGCGCCCTTCCTCCATGCATAGAGCAGTCCGTAGGTAAGAATAAGGATAAACAGGAACATCTCTATGAAACCGAAAACACCGAGCCATCTGTAGACGACCGTCCAAGGAAAGAGGAAAGCGGCTTCTATGTCAAAGAGCAAGAGCAACAGCCCCAGAAGGTAATAACCTTGGTGGAAGGTGGTCTGGGCGCTTTCGTCGTATAGGGGGACACCGCACTCGTAGGGATAGTCTTCATACTCTTGAGGCGTTTTGGGACCGAAGAGCCAGTTTAGTGATATCATCACAAAGGCGATGGCAACCATTATCACCAAAAAGATCAAAAAGGCTATATAGTCCATGGCTCCTACCTCGCAAAAAGGGTTTCCGAAGCCGGTCCTATGAAGCGCCAGACAAGATCAGGGAACACCGCGAGGGCAAAGGTAAGGACAGTAAGAACCACCAGAGAGGCTATCTCCGCATAGCTCCTACCCTTAAGGGAAATCTCCTTTTCCTTGTCTTTCATATACATCAGCACAACAAGCCTTACATAGTATCCGGTGGATATAGCTGTGGAAAGGATCATTATAAAGGCAAGCCACCAGAGTTTATCAAAGGAGAGGGCCATAAAAACGAGCGTCTTCCCCACAAAGCCTACGGTAGGCGGAACTCCGAGAAGGGCGAACATGTAAACCATAAAGGCAAAGGCAAGGTAGGGCAGGCTGAACCTCAACCCCGAAAACTCCCTTATTTGGTTCTCCCAATCCTCGCTCCTTTCTAACATGGAGACCACAAAGAACGCCCCTGCGGACATTACCGCATAGACTAATAGGAAATATATAACCGCCTTCAGACCTATGACCTGAGTAACAGCAACCCCCGCGAGGATGTATCCCGAGTGTGCCACCGAAGAGTAAGCAAGGAGCCTCTTTATATCCTTCTGAACAAGGGCTACGAAGTTACCGTAAAGCATGGTAACCGCCGCTATCACACCCACGGTAAGCATCCAAGCGAGGGCAAACTTCTCCTGAACTAGGGGCATTATCCTGACCACGGGTATGAAAAAGGCGAGCTTTCCCACCGAAGCCATAAAGGCTGTCACCGGTGTAGGTGCACCCTGATAGGCGTCGGGAAGCCAAAAGTGAAAGGGCACCGCTCCTATCTTTATAGCGAAACCTATTAGAAAGAACACAAGTCCCAATATGAGGTAGTGGTAATCCTGCCCAGAATATTTAAAGATCTCTCTCAAATCTAAGGATCCTGCATAGATATACATAAAGACCGCTCCGTAAGAGGCAAGAGCGATAGAAAGTCCCCCGAGTATCAGGTATTTAAAAGCTCCCTCTTTGGATATAAAGGACCCCCTTAAAAGGGCTGTGAGGATGTAAAAGCCAATGGATACAAGCTCAAGGGAAACGTAAATGATTATCAGGTTGTAGGAAGAGGCAAGAATCATAGCCCCCAAAAGGGTGAAGGCAAGCATGTAGTAAAACTCACCGTAGAAGGAGTTCTTGCTTCTGAAGTAATTCCCGGCAAAGGCAAGGACCGTAAGGGCTATGAGCAGTTCAAATATCTTCACAACCACCCCGAGAAGGTCGTTGGTAAAGCTCCCGTAGAAGATGTCTCCCGGATCACGGACCGTTATCCAGATGGAAAGCAGTGCTATCACGTAACCCGCAGCGCTGAGGGTGGGAAGAACGGTTCTCTTCAAATAGGAAGGAAGAGCCAAGTCTAAGGTGAAAAGCACGAAGGCGGTTATCAAAACCACCAATTCGGGCAGAAAACGGGAGAGCTTGGGTATCTCTATAGCCCCTACAAGCTGTCCTATATCCATATTCCCTTCCTCACTCCAGTTTGAGCAGGTTCTTCAGGAAAAAGTCCAAAGACCCCTCAAACATGTTAAAGAACAGATGGGGAAAGAAACCTATCAGGAATATAACTATCAGCAAGCTCACAAAGGAAGCTAACTTAAAGCCGCTCACGTCCTTGAAGTGTATGAGGATGCTTTCTTCCCTCACGTCCAAGAACAGGGTCTTGAGCATGTAAAGGACGTATGCGGCGCTGAAAAAGCCCCCCACAAGAACCAAAAGGGCAAGGGTATACGAATACTCCTTCGCCGCAAGAACGGTTAGAAACTTACCCCAGAAGGAGGATCCTCCCGGAAGACCCATGGCGGCAAAGGCTGTGTAAGCCACTATAAAGGCAAAGAGGGGCATAAACCTGACCGATCCCCTGAGGCTGTTCATGTTAAAGGTATGAAGCGTTGAGTATATGAAGCCTGCGATCATAAACATTCCGGCACTGGTCATCCCATGGGCGAACATCTCCGTAACGGAAGCCCTGAGACCCTCTTTATTCAACAGAAAGAGAGCAGTTACCACAAAGCCCATGTGGGATACCGAGGAGTAAGCAACGAACCTCTTTATGTTGTTCTGGACTATGGTCATCCAAGAGGCGTAGACGATGGTTATTATCCCTATGGCTACGAGGAAGGGCATCAGGGCAAGGGTAGCGTCCGGGAAAAGACCCACGTTAAAACGAAGGAGGGCGTAAGTTCCCATCTTAAGGAGTATCGCCGCAAGGACTACCGAACCTGCGGTTGGAGCCTCCCCGTGGGCGTCGGGAAGCCATGTGTGAAAGGGAACAAGGGGCGTTTTAACCGCAAAGGCTATGAAGAAGAGGATAAATAGGAATATCTCAAAACCGAGGCTGTATTCGTTCTTGAGTAGATCAAAGTAGCTGAAGGAGTATACCCCAAAGCTCTTGTAGTGGGTCACCACCGTTGCCGCTATTCCCAGCAGAAGAAGAAGCGAAGAGACGAAGATGTATATGAAAAACTTGTAGGCGGAGTAAAGCCTGAGCTTGTAACCCCATATGCCTATTACAAAGAGCATGGGGATCAGGGTAAGCTCATAAAAAACATAGAAAACTAAAAGGTCAAAGCTGGCAAAGACACCCACAAGGAAGCTTTCTGTGAGCAAAAAGGCAATGTAGTATTCCTTTAAGCGAAAAGAGATCTGCTTGTCCGCAACCGACCACATTATGGCGACAAGGGAAACAAGGGTCGTAAGGAAATACATAAGAAGGGAAAGCCCGTCCAAACCGAGGGAGAGCTTTACACCCAGCTCCTTGAGGATCGTATACTCTTCGTAAAACTGAACAACTTGAGTCCTTTGGTAGTCAAAGAGGAAAAGGACTATGAGCGAAAGGACAAAGGTAAGGGTTGCTCCCGCAAGGGAGACCACTTTGGAAAGAGATTCTTTCAGAAAGACTACCAACAGTGCGGCAACTGCAGGAAGCAGCATAGACAGGCTCAGAAAGGGGAAGGTTGCCTTTACCGTCTCCATCACCCTCTTACCCCTTCACCCTGTCAAGGGCGTAAAGCATTATACCCAGCAGCACGATAATTCCTATAAGCAGGAAGAGAACGTAGTTATTGAGCAGACCCGTTTGCATGTTTCTGAGGAGCCTGCCCGTTCTAAAAGTCGTTCCAGCAAGGAAGTGGATGAATATGTCTATGGACTTTATATCAAGCGCCTTCCACGTGTCTTTGGCAAGCCTGAAAAACCCTTTGTAGGAGAGGTTTATAGATCCGTCTATGATAAATCTGTCGCCTAAGTAGTAGGCTGCCTTGGAAAAGAGCATGTAACCCCTTGCAAAGCCCTTGTGGTAGAGCTTTTCGGTAAAGAACTGCTCCCGGAAGGTGACCGCAACGGGTCTTAGGGTTTTGTGAAGCTCTTCGGGAGACAAAACCCTTTTGACGAATATGAGGTAGGCTATCCCTATACCTAAGAGGGCAACAACCACAGAAGTGACCGCTATATTCAAATGGATCTCTTTATGTTCACCCCCAACAGCATGCATATACCATCCCTCAAAAAACCCTACCACCACCGCCATAACCCCCAACACCACCATCGGCACCACCATCACTCCCCCCACCTCCTCCGGCTCATGCCCCCTCTCATATACCCTCTCCCCATGAAATACCACAAACCCCTCCCTAAAGATGTAATACGCCGTCAAAAACGCTACCACCGTACCCAATAACCCCCACAC
>WFYH01000062.1 GCA_015490215.1 Aquificaceae bacterium | reverse complement strand
GTCTTATAGGTCTGTCTATGACCCTTGAGGTTAGGATCTCCCTCTCGGTGGGTTTCCCTTCCCTCTTTATGAAACCGCCGGGTATCTTTCCGTAAGCGGAGGGCCTTTCCCTGTAGTCAACGGTGAGGGGTGTAAAGTCTATCTCTTTGTTGGGTTCATCGGACATTACCGCAGTCACGAGGACCGCGGTCCCGCCCTGCCTTACTACTACCGCACCGTCCGCCTGCTTGGCATATCTTCCCGTTTCAATAATTACAGGTTTTTCACAGTTTCCTACACGCGCCTGCTCTTTTGCCTCCATCATTTGACCTGCAGTCCAAGTCTTTTAGAAACTTCAACGTATTTCTGATAGTCGGTCTCTTTGAGATATTCAAGGAGCTTGCGCCTCTTGTTGACCATAGCGATTAGACCCCTGCGGGAGTGAACATCCTTCTTGTGCTTTTTCATGTGCTCGGTGAGTTTGTTTATCCTCTCGGTGAGGATGGCTATCTGAACCTCGGGCGATCCCGTATCGCTCTCGTGCCTTTGGAACTCTCTTATAATCTCCCACTTCTTTTCCTTAGAAAGGGGCATCTTATACCTCCTGTAAGGGGATGCAAATCTCTATTATAGCATCAAACTTCGTAGATCATATCCAGCAGTTCCTTAGCCCTTTGGCTGTCAAGTTCTCTGAGCTTCTTGTATACTTCCCTTGCGCTCGTGACCCTTCCGATCCTCAGGTAAGCCACCCCGAGCTTGAAAAGAAGCTCTGGATCATCTGGTTTGGATTTAAGCTCCTCCTCCAGATCTTTTACATACTTTTCTAAGAGACCCTCTCCCATCTTGCTGAACATACCCTTAAAGTTCTTATTCAGCATTTTTTCCTACCTCCAGCACCTTCCAAAGCTTTCCGCCGACGAAGATGTTTACCCTCTCGGGAGTAGGGGTCTTTACCTCAACTTTCTCTGTAGTTATAACCTGAGGGCATAGAGCCTTTTTGTTCTTTAGCTTTAAGAAGACATTTAACTCCCTTTTCCTAACCTCTACCCTGTCTACTTCATAGCAGGGACTCGGCTTTAAAACGCTTATTTGCGAACCTTTAGCCTGACAGGATAGCAGGAAAAAGACCAATATATGAACCAGCATAAGTAAAAATTTAAGGTCTTTTTGCTATAATTTTACGGCTTTCAATGACCCGTGACATAGTCGCAGGCTACAGGGAAAAGTTTATCTACAGTTTCTCTTTCGTAGGCATAACCTCAACCCTTCTGTTCGGGGTCCTACCCCACCTGCTTTCGGGAAACTACGGTTCCGCCTTTTTTGAGCTTTTCCTCACCTCCATAGCCGCCGTAAACCTGCTCGCCTTTCACAGAACGAAAAACTACAACCTCGCCTCGGTGACCATACTTTTTATAATGATCGCCGTTCTTACCTTCCTTGCGGCAACGGGGGGTTACAAAGGAACAGGCATAGGGTGGATATACACCTTCCCGCTCCTTTCCTTCTTTATGAGACCTCTTAAGGAGGCGGTCTTTTGGAACTTAGCTCTCATACTCCTCCTGCTTGGGGTGGGCTTTATGGTAAGCAACGGAGCCTTGAACGGACCCTACAACTTTGTGCAGATGCGCCAGTATGTAGGTGCCTACCTTGCGGTCTTTTTACTTTCCCTCTTTTACAGCTACATAGTGGCAAAACTCGTGGATACTCTCAAGGGCAGGGCGGTAAGGGACACCCTCACAGGTCTATACAACAGGGCTTTCCTCTTTGAGAGCTTGGAAAGAATTACCGAGATCCTCAGAAGGGACCCGAGCACAAGATACTGCCTCGTTTACTTGGATCTTGATAGGTTCAAGAGCGTAAATGACCGCTTCGGACATGCGGAGGGGGACAGAGTTCTCCAGCTCGTAGCGGGTCTCATAGAGTCTCACTTCAGAAGGGGGGACATAGTAGCCCGCATAGGAGGGGACGAGTTTATGGTTTTAGTCTACGAGTGCGATCCGAGATCCATAGCGGAGCGCCTTGAAATTCTGAGAAAAAAGATAGAGGCAAAGTTCAAGGACTACGGTATATCCATAAGC
>WFYH01000061.1 GCA_015490215.1 Aquificaceae bacterium | reverse complement strand
GGATGGCAGATGCCCGGACTCATCCTCGGTGGTGTGGGATTGGTTCTGATACTTGTAGGAGCCGCAGGATGGGCAAATGAACACTTCCAAGTGGAAAAGGACGTCGGCTACGGGTGGCTCGGAACCATAGCCTTCATCATCTCCGAGATGGTCATATTCGGAACCCTCTTTGCTTTCTTCTGGACAGCAAGGACCGCCCATGCAGACAAATGGGCAGAGTGGGTCCCGGAAGGCATAAGCCTTGCAACCGCCGGAATACTCACACTTATACTGTGGGCTTCAAGCTTTACCATCTTCAAGGCGGAGCTTGCCCTTGAGGAAGAGGGGGATAACGGTAAAGCCCTCATGTGGGTATTCCTTACCTTCGTTCTGGGAATGGTGTTTATCGTTCTCCACGTGAGGGAGTGGATACACCTTTGGCACGAAGGGTTTACCCTCAGCGCCAACGCCTACGGAACGGGCTTCTACGCCCTTACGGGACTTCACACCTCACACGTTATAGTGGGTCTGATAGCCCAAGTCTATGTGATGTGGCTCCTTGCCACCGGTAAGATGACCAAAGAAAAACCCACAATGCTTGCTGCTACTTCCGCATACTGGCACTTCGTAGACGTTATGTGGATGCTGGTAGCGGGAACCGCATACCTCGTAGGATCTACTGCCATATGATGGGAAAGGTAGGGTTGGCTTTGCTCCTTACGGTGGGCTTGGTTATGGCAAGCGTTGTCGGCACGGGCAACGCCCTGAGGGAGGACTACTTTGATCCCTCCCTCCTGAAGATAGACACGGGTAAATACCTCGGCAACTTCGTTGCCAACGTGCCCCTTATCCTTGAAGACGGCACAAAGGTAATGCTATACGACCTCATAAAGGACAAGCCCACCATCCTCCTTTTCTCCTACTATACCTGTGAAGGGTCTTGCCCAATCAGGATCGATTCTCTCAACGAGCTTATAAAGACATCTGGAAGTCTCAAGAACAGGGATTTCAGGGTTCTCGTAGTCTCCTTTGATAAAAAGGATACCCTTGAGACTCTTAAAAAGTTCAAGGCTTCCCGGGAGTCCTTCGCCCCTCAGTTTGTGTTTGCCCTAACCCCCGAGGAATACATAGAACGCCTTACTGAAAGCACAGGCTTTAAGTTCTTCTTCTCGGAAAGGGACAAAACCTTTGTCCATACGAACGTTTACATCTTTCTTGCCCCCGACGGGAAGATCACAAGGTATCTTTTCGGAGTAAAGCCTTCGGAGAAGGACGTTAGGATAGCCTTGGCTGAGGCGGAAGGTGGCAGGATAAGCGCAAGTTCTATAGTTGACCTTGCTCTGCTGGTTTGCTATACCTACGATCCTTCCCGTAGCACCTTTGTAATCAACCCTGCCGTGCTTTTGGGCGGGTTAGGTTTTGCCGCCTTGGGCGGTGTAGTTCTCTTTGCCTTTGTATCTAACAAGTTCCTCAGAAGGGAGGTGCAGTGATGGAACAGGTGCTCGCTTACCCGGCGAAGTGGTGGCATGAGGCTGTCACCGTCTGGCTCATCGTAGCGGTTGTCATCTACATCATAGTTGCAGTGCCGGGGCTATACTTCATCCTCAAATACAGATTTAAGCCCGGAGAGCGGGAAATAGGTGACCACGAAAAGCACGGCCACTGGGGACTTGAGGCTATGTTCGTCATAATCCCCACGATCATAGTCCTCGTATTGGCAACCTACTCCTTTGCCATATTCAAAAAGCAGCGCACCGCTCCCCCGGATGCTATGACCATTAAGGTTACCGCCTTCATGTGGGGTTGGCAGACCGAATACCTTGACGAGAAGGGCAACACCATAAAGATGGTTGTTACCGCTTTCAACCCCACCAGCTATGAGATTCCCGAGGATCAGAAGATAGTCGTTCCCGCGGGCAAACCCGTTAAGGCACTCCTAACCTCCATGGACGTTATTCACTCATTCTACGTAATGCCGGCAAGAATTACCGAGGACATGGTTCCCGGAAGGATCACACACCTGTGGTTCCAGATCAACAAGCCCGGTGAGTATTGGATATTCTGCAGGGAGTTCTGCGGAACTGGGCACTCCCACATGTTCACCAAGCTTAAGGTCGTTCCTCCAGAGCAGTTTACCGCTTGGCTTAAGGGCGAAACTAACGTAGCCAAAAGTGATTCTGAAATAAACAAGGAGGTTGTGAGATGAGAGAGGCCATCTCTGTTCCCTACTTTGGGGCAAGCCTTAAGGAGTGGATCTTTACCACGGACCACAAGAAGATCGGCATAATGTATCTCGTCACCTCCTACATCTTCTTCCTTGTAGCCGGGCTGTTTGGACTTATCATAAGGTTTGAGCAAACCAGCCCCGGCTATCAGTTTGTTCAGCCCGACTTCTACAACTACCTGCTCACGGGTCACGGAGCTGTCCTACTGCTGTGGTGGGCTATAGCCTCCCACATAGGTGGTTTCGGAAACTTCCTGCTTCCCCTTATGATAGGTGCGAAGGACGTGGCCTTCCCCAGACTCAACGCACTCAGCTGGTGGGCATTCTTCGGAGCGAGCGTGCTCGTCCTTCTTACCCTCATCCCCGGAAACCACATCAAGATGATGTGGACCGGATATCCCCCCTACTCCACCACCGGTGATGCCGGTGTAACAGCCCTTTACGTGTTCATCATTCACCTCATAGGTATATCCTCCATAGCGGGTGCGGTTAACTTCATAACCACCTACATAAAGATGAGGGCACCCGGTATAACCTTCTGGAACACCAACATGTTTGTCCACTGCCTGATAGCGGCGAACGTTATACAGCTTGTGGGTGTTCCCTCCCTTGCAGGAGCAGTAACCATGCTCCTCCTTGACAAGTATCTCGGAACCAACTTCTACAACCCCGCCAAAGGCGGAGATCCGCTCCTGTATCAAAACGTCTTCTGGTTCTACTCCCACCCGGTTGTTTACGTGCAGATACTACCCGTGTTCGGCTTCTTCTCCGAGATAGTTCCTACCTTTGCAAGGAGACCTCTCTTTGGATACAAGACGATGATTTTTGCGGTTTGGGGAATAGTTGCCCTCAGCTTTATGGTTTGGGTTCACCACATGTTCGTCTCCGGTGTGCCCGATTGGATAAGGGTCGTGATGTCCTACACTACCATCCTCATAGCGGTTCCCACAGGGATTAAGATATTCAACTGGATAGGAACCCTTCACGGCGGTGCTATCATTCTCAGGTCTCCTATGCTCTACGCTCTAGGTGGAATATTCATGTTCCTGATAGGCGGTCTTACCGGAATACCCAACGCTATGGTTGCTATTGACCTTGGAATATCCGACTCTCTGTTCATAGTTGGACACTTCCACTACGTTCTGGGAATGGCTCTTACCCTTGGACTCTTCGGAGCGATAATCTACTGGTTCCCCAAGATGACCGGAAAGATGTATCCCGAAAACCTTGGAAAGATAAGCTTTGTTCTTACCTTCATAGGAGCAAACCTCTTCTACTTCTTCCAAATGGTTGTGGGAATGCTCGGTAACCCCAGAAGGTATCCCGACTATCCCCCCATACCCGAGTGGGTAACCCTTCACCAGATCCAAACCGTGGGTGCGGTCATCCTCGGACTTGGAGTTCTGGTGTTCACCATAGGAATCATCAAGGGTCTCCTCAGCGGAGAGAAGGCGGACGCCAACCCTTGGCAGTCCCAGTCCCTTGAGTGGAGGATAGATTCTCCCGCACCCGTTGACAACTTCGGCGACAAGCCCCCCAAGGTTGAGCCGGACTACCACCCCTACAAGTATGGCGCACCTCCTGCTTTCTGAAGAGCGTGCAACCTCCTGAGCGGTCTCTTGGGGGCGCTTTTGCCCCCTCTCTTAAAAAAATGAGGGAAGCGATAAGGCAGATAATAGAGGCTGGAAGGGTTCTTGATTCAAAGGGATGGGTTCCCGCAACCAGCGGGAATATTTCCATCAGGGTAGATGACAGCAAAGTGGCTATAACAGCTTCGGGAAGGCACAAGGGAAGGTTAAAGCCCGAAGATATACTCCTTGTTACCCTTGACGGAAAACTTTTGAGCGAAGGGGAACCCTCGGCGGAAACGGCACTTCACCTCGTGATTTACAGACTTTTCCCTGAGGTGGGAGCCGTTGTCCATATCCACTCACCCAATGCAACTATCATCTCAAGGATCGTGGAGGGAGACCTCGTGATACGGGACTATGAACTTCTGAAGGCGTTTCCCCACATAAGCACCCACGAAGCTTTTTTGGAAGTTCCCGTTTTCGGAAACGATCAGGATATGGTGCGTTTATCCGCCATAGTGGAAAGATATCTGAGAAACAAAGAAAACCTTTGGGGTTTCCTCCTGAAAGCCCACGGTCTCTACACGTGGGGCAGGAACATGGAAGAGGCTCTTATCCATGCGGAAGCCTTTGAGTTTCTCTTTGAATGTGAGCTTAAACTGATGGCTATTTCCGCCTAAGTTCCCAAAAGCAGATTCTGTTTTACAGCTTTCGTGTAAGCCCTTTTGACTTCTTGTGCAGCCTTGTGGACGTCCGCAAACCCGAGAATACCCGAAGATAGGGCAACGTTTCTGCAACCTGCGTATACCACTTCCCTTATCCTGTAAGGCATTATTCCTCCTATGGCGACTATCGGTTTTGAGGATATCTTGACCGCCTCCCTGAGCGCTTCCAAGCCCACGAGCTTGTAGTTTTCCTTTGTGGGAGTTGGGTATATTGAACCGAACCCTATGTAATCTATGGGAAGCTCTTGAGCCTCTCTGACCTCTTCAAGGCTGTTTGCCGTGTAGCCAATATACATCCTGTCGCCCACTACCTTTCTAACGGCGGCGGGGGGTAGGTCCTCCTTTCCTACGTGCACACCGTCCGCTTCAACAGCAAGGGCAAGGTCTACACGGTCGTTTACCACGAGGTCTGCAGAGTATTTTCTCGTTATTTCCCTGAGTCTCAAAAGTTCCTCATACATAGTTCTTGTGCTTTTGTTTTTGAAACGATACTGAACCGCCGTAACCCCCCCTTGAAGGGCTTTTTCTATGGTCTCAAATAGATCTCTATCTTTAAAGTATTTGTCATCGGTGATCAGATATATGGAGAGGTCCATCAGATTTTCCTCCTAAAGGGATGGCGGAGAGGGAGGGATTCGAACCCTCGGAGGGCTGTTAACCCTCTGCCGCTTAGCAAGCGGCCGCCTTCGGCCACTCGGCCACCTCTCCTGAGCATTAAAATTATACCATCCATGAAGCTCTTTGACAGATACCTCCTATCCCAATTTTTTAAGATATTCCTCACCTTAGAAATTGCCTCCCTTTTGCTCGTTATCGTCTATGCGGTTACGGACTTCCTGCTTGCCTTTAAGGTTTCCGATACAAAGGTCGTTTTCCTCTACACCCTATACCTCTTGCCGACCAGCTTCTACATACTCTCGCCTGTTGTGTTTAACCTTTCCGCTTTGGTGTTCTTCAGAAGGCTCTTGGCTAAGAACGTAGACCTCACCGCTCAGAGCTTTACCCTTTCACCCCTTAGACTGTCCATGCCCGTAGCTATAGTGGGTTTCCTGATGGGAGGACTTTTTCTGTTTATGAACGAAAGCCTCCTGCCCACCCTCTTTAAAAAGCTCTGGTATATAGAGAAGGTCTTTAAGAAAAAGCAAGAGGTGGGTCGCATAGTATCACAGCTTTGGTTTTTAAAAAAGACACAAACGGGAAAATACTTCGTCTATATAGGGAACCTTGATGTGCGAACGGGCAGGTTTACGAACCTCTTTATCCTAACCGTTTCCCACCGAGGGAAGATAGAGGAGGTTGTTGAGGGTATAAGCGGCAGATGGGAAGGGAAAAATATCTTCGTAAATTCGGGAAAGGCTTACGACTTCAGGAGAGGATATTTTGCAGAGGAACTCAGAAACCTATCCTTGAAAACCGAAATAGACCTGAGTGAGGTGGGGATATTTGCCGAGAAGATAACCCATGTGCGTATGTCCGCCCTCCTTTCTCTCTATATGAAAGGATCCCTTCTTGGGCTTGATGTGAACAGGTATCTTTCCGAAGTCCTTTACAGGGTAGGTATGTCCTTCCTGCCTGTGGTGGTGTTTTTGCTGATCACCGAAAGGGTTCTGAGGGGCAGGAACTTCAAGAAAGGATTTTTGTATCTGTTCCTTTACCTCGGAGTAGGTTGGTTTGTAGCAAGCAGTCCTAAGGTCCTTGCGGACAAGGCAAATCTCCAACCCCAATATGCACTTATCTTTTACGCCCTTTTGTTAAGTTACCTTCTAAAAAGAGTTTACGATTTGCACAAAGGATTCAGGCTTTAGGCTCGCTCCACCTACGAGGAAGCCTTGAATCTCCTCATACTTCATGAACTCCTTGGCGTTGTCGGGCTTTACGCTCCCACCGTAGAGTATACGGGTTTTCCCTTCGGATTTAGGGTTGAGCTTTCCGAGCAGCTCCCTTATGAACCTGTGAACGCTCACCGCATCTTCGGGTGTAGCCGGAACACCGGTTCCTATAGCCCAAACGGGTTCGTAGGCTATATCCAAGCTGTCGGTGTAGCTCTCTATACCCGAAAGGGCAAGCCTTATCTGAGTTTCTACCACCTTGAAGGTCAGACCGGCTTCCCTGTCCTCTAACTTTTCGCCCACGCAGAGTATGGGTCTTATCCCCTCCTCAAGGCAGGCGGTAAGCTTTTTGTTTATGAGTTCATCGCTTTCAAGGAATATGTTTCTCCTCTCCGAGTGACCGATTATCACGTATTCGCAGCCGAGTTCTTTGAGCATGGGAAGGGATATCTCACCTGTAAAGGCTCCTTGTCTTTCGTAGTAGCAGTTCTGAGCACCGAGCTTGACGGGGCTGTCCTTTAAAATTTCGGAGGCAACGCACAGGGAAGTAAAGGGGGGGCATATGAGAACTTCTCTATCTGCAGGATTTCCGAGGAGCTTTAAAAAGCTCTCTAAGAACTCCTTAGTTTCCCTTTGGGTTTTGTGCATTTTCCAGTTGGCGGCTATTAACCTCATGGGTAAATAGTATACAGGGAATGGGCTTTGGGATATAATAATTGCCTCTCCCAAAAACACTCCGGAGGTTCGGAAATTGGATACGCTCTCTAAGATCGCTAAAGAGGTTCAGGAAGAGACCAAGGTAAGACTCCACAGAAGAAACGTAGAAAGACTTATAAAGGCTGTTCTGACAACGGGAGACTTTTGGAAGATAGTAGATCTCTCGGACCTGCCGGTTCCGGCGGCGGCGGGTATAGTCAAAAGGCTTATAAAGGAAGGGGTGCTCTTTATCAACGACAAGGAGGATATACTCCTCACCCAAAAAGGACACGATCTGGTCGCCGAGCTGGGTATAAGCCCCGTAGTAGACTACTCCTGCAGTGCCTGTGAGGGTAGGGGATATCCCTTCTATGCGGATAAGGAACTCTACAGGACCTTTGTAGAGCTTGCCAAGGACAGACCCAAAGCCATAAGGGACTACGATCAGGGAGCGGTCACGCCCGAAACAACCGTTGCAAGGGTGCTCTTTATAGACTCTAGGGGAGACCTTGAAGGAAGGGACATTATAGTGATGGGAGCGGAGGACGACCTTACGGGTCTTGCGGTAGCCCTGACCCGCAAGGCGAGAAGGGTTCTGGTAATAGACATAGACGAAAGGCTTATAGAGTTTGATAAGAGAATCTTCAAAGAGCTTGGAATAGACAATGCGGAGGCTATGGTCTGGGATCTTCGCAATCCCTTCCCAGAGGAAATGCTCGGAAAGTTTGACGTTTTCATAACCGATCCTCCCGAGACTTTTGCCGCCTTCAGGGCGTTTATAGGAAGAGGGATAGCTACCCTTAAGGAGGAAGGCTGTGCCGGATATTTCGGTCTCACCCTGCGGGACTCATCCATCTTCAGGTGGAAGGAGTTTCAGGAAACCTTGATAAACGAATACGGAACGGTGATAACGGACATCGTTCAGGACTTTAACCACTACATGAACTGGGAATACCACCCGGAAACTAGGGCTGCTCAGATAGCTCCAGTCAGAAGACAACCTAAAGACATCTGGTATAGATCAGCTTGGTATAGGATAGAGACCCTGCCCAACTTCAAGCGCTGGAACGAACCCATCTCGGACGAAGTCTTTTACCTTGATGAGGAAGGCTCTACTACTTAGTCTGTTTGTTCTGTGGGGGGTTGTTCTCTCAAAAAAGACACCCGATATAGACCTTCTTCCCGTGGACAGCTTCGGTGATGAAACCCTACCCGATTTGGAGGGTTTGTTTGACATAAGCACACCGGAGAAGGCAAGACCCGATATATGGCCCGTGGTGGGGATAATAACCTCGGATTTCGGATGGAGGCGCATAAGGGGCAGGAAAGAGTTCCATGCGGGGGTGGACATAGGAGCACCCTACGGTAGCAGGGTGGTCGCTACCGCCCCCGGATACGTTATCTTTGCCGGCTGGGTCAGGGGTTACGGTTATACTGTAGTTCTATATCATGGGTGGGGCTATGTCACCCTTTACGCCCACATGTCTTCGGTAGCGGTAAAGAGAGGAGAAAGAGTTTCAAAGAACACGGTGATAGGTTATGTAGGGTCTTCGGGAAGAACTACTGGTCCCCACCTACACTATGAGGTTATAAAATACGGGATAAGACAGAACCCCATTATATACCTGCCGTGAGCGTTACATGTTAAACCTGAAGTAGATTATATCCCCGTCTTTGACCTCGTAGTCTTTTCCTTCCAGCCTGACAAGTCCCAGCTCCTTTGCTTTCGCCATGGAACCCGCCCTTATGTAATCTTCGTAGCTTACCACCTCCGCACAGATAAAGCCCCTTTCAAAGTCTGAGTGGATCTTACCCGCCGCTTGGGGTGCTTTTGTGCCCTTTACCACCGTCCAAGCTCTTGTTTCCTTTTTACCCGTGGTGAAGAAGGTTATCAGGTTCAACAGTTTGTAGCCCTCCTTTATCACCCTGTTGAGACCCGGTTCCGAAAGCCCGTAGGCTTCAAGAAGCTCCTTTTTCTCCTCCTCCGAGAGACCCGCCAGCTGGGCTTCCAGTTCCGCACATATGACCACAACGGGTGCTCCCTCCCGGGAGGCGTATTCTTTAACCTCTTTCACGTGTGTGTTCTCTTCACCTTCCGGCAGGTCCCCTTCACCTATGTTGGCTATATACATAACAGGCTTTACAGTCAGCAGGAAGAGCTCCCTCTTTGCAAAGCTAAAGGTCTCTTCGGGGAGATCCTCTTTGTGCTTTCGCAGAGGTTCCATGCTGTCAAGGATCTCTTTAATCCTCTTTAAGTGCTCAAGCTCTTCCTTTGCCTCCTTGCTTCCGCCTTTTGCCGCCTTTTGGGTCCTTTCAAGCCTCCTTTCTACAGTTTCAAGGTCCTTTGCTATGAGTTCAAGATCTATTATTTGGGCGTCCCTAACGGGATTTACCGAACCTTCCACGTGGACTATGTTTTCGTCCTCAAAGCACCTGAGAACCATGGCTATGGCGTCTACTTCCCTTATGTGAGCCAAAAACTGGTTTCCGAGACCTTCCCCCTTGCTGGCACCTTTAACCAGACCCGCTATGTCCACGAACTCTATATAGGTAGGGGTGACCTTCTCTGACTTTTCAAGCTCAGCTATTTTGTAAAGCCTCTCGTCGGGAACCGCTACCACTCCAACGTTGGGTTCTATAGTGCAGAAGGGGTAGTTTTCTGCCTGAGCCTTTGCGGTTTGGGTCAAGGCGTTAAATAAGGTAGATTTGCCCACGTTGGGCAAGCCCACTATACCGAGGTTAAACCCCATCTTCCTCTTCGTCCTTCATAAGTTTGTAAACGATGGCGTCGGTTAGAGCTATCCAAGAGGCTTCTATAACGTTTTCCGAAACACCCACGGTTCCCCACTTCCTCTTATGGTCTGAGGACTCTATGAGGACCCTAACACGGGCGGAGGTTCCTGCAGACTCATTTATTATCCTGACTTTGTAATCTACAAGTTGCATCTCCTTCAGGTTGGGGTAGAACTCCTCAAGAGCTTTCCTGAGTGCCCTGTCAAGGGCGCTCACGGGACCGTTTCCGAGGGCTGCGGTGTGCTCCTGAACCCCGCCCACCGAGAGCCTTACGGTCGCTTCAGATATGGGAAGGTTATCGGTTCCCCTCTTGGCTATCAAAACCCTGTAGGCTTCAAGCTCAAAGTAGTCTTTAACGAGTCCGAAGTGCCTTTTGCAAAGAAGTTCCAAAGAAGCCTCAGCCGCCTCAAAGTGGTAGCCTTCGCTTTCAAGGTGCTTTATCTTCTCAACGAGCTTTAAAAGCTCGGGAGACTTTTCGCTCACCTCTATGCCGAACTCCCTGAGCTTGTAAAGGAGGTTGCTCTTGCCCGCAAGGTCCGAGACGGTAATCTTACGCCTGTTTCCCACAAGGCGGGGATCTATGTGCTCGTAGGTCATGGTCTTCTTCATAACCGCAGAGGCGTGAACCCCTCCCTTGTGGGCAAAGGCGCTCTCGCCCACGTAGGGCATGTTTCTGGGCAGGGGCATATTGGAAAGCTCCGCCACAAAGCGAGCCAGCTCCGTAAGTTTACTCATGTTCTCCGGAGGTATGACCTCATAGCCCATCTTGAGCTGGAGGTTAGGGATTATTGAACAGAGGTTGGCGTTACCTGTCCTTTCTCCTATACCGTTTATGGTCCCGTGAACCTGCCTCGCTCCCGCCAAGACAGCCATAAGTGAGTTGGCAACAGCGGTCTCCGAATCGTTATGGGCGTGTATGCCCAGTTTTAAATTGGGAAACTTCTTTCTGACCTCGGTGGTGATCTCATAAACCTCGTGGGGGAGCTTTCCGCCGTTGGTGTCGCACAAAACCACCCAGTCGGCGCCTCCCTCGTAAGCTGCCCTTACTACCTCAAGGGCATACTCCGGATTGGACCTGTAGCCGTCAAAGAAATGCTCCGCATCAAATATGACCTCGTCCACGTGTTTTTTCAGAAACTCCACAGACTCATAGACCATACTCAGGTTCTCCTCAAGGGTGGTCTTGAGGGCTTCCGTCACGTGCAGGTCCCAGCTCTTGCCGAACAGGGTTATCACGGGAACCTCAGCTCTTATCAGGGCTTCTATCTGTCTGTCCTCTTCCACCTTCTTGCCCGGCTTTCTCGTAGCACCGAAGGCGACTATCTTGGAGTGGTTTATTTTGACCTCCTTTATCTTCTGGAAAAAAAGGTTGTCCTTGGGGTTGGCGTAGGGCCAACCTCCTTCTATGTAATCTATACCGAACTCGTCAAGCTTTTGGGCTATACGGAGCTTGTCCTCCAAGGAAAAATTCACACCCTCCGCTTGCGAGCCGTCCCTGAGGGTGGTATCGTAGGTGTAGATCTTTTCAGCCATAATTCAAATAGTATAAGGTTTACAAGTCCTTAAGTCCGCTGATAAAATCCCTGAGCCTTTTTGGTCCCACTCCGCTGAGGGACACGTCCGCATCTGGGTGACCGTATAGACCGCAGAAGGTAATTATCTTGGTATCGGTGTGCTTTTTCAAAAGCCTTATAACAAAATCGGTCCTGTAGCAGTGGACTCCGACCATCAAGGTGAGGTCGTGCCTTCCGTGGAGTATAGAAAGGTGAGGGTTAGGAGGATCTATCTCCCTTGCTGGATCAAAGTTTCGGTTTCTGGGTCTGTAGTCGGGCAAGATGTGGATGTTGAGTTTGGGGAAGAGATCTCTGAGCTGCCTGATCAGTTTGGCTTTCTCTTCCGACTCTTTGCTCCACTTCCAAAGAACGAGGGGTCCCACTACGATAGTAGGTCTGCGGGATTCGGTAAAAAGCCTCAGGGCTTCCTCTAAGGCTTCTTCGTAAGATACTTTTTCGCCGTTTATAAACCCTATGTCCTTGCTCTTTTCCTTGACTATGGGGAGGCGGGTTCTATCCTCTTCCGGACCGGGAACGACCTTAGGGATCCTGTAGTGTGAGGGGATAAACTCCCGCAGGTATTCGGAAGGCTCGGGTCTGGATTTTTTCTTGGAGCCGTTGGAGGAAGAGACCTTTTCTTTTATAGAGAGGAGCTTTTCTGAATCCTCAACAAAGAGGTCAAGCTCCACCTGAAACTCTCCATGGTAAGCTTTTTCCTCTTCTTCTATACCCAAGTCGTAGCAGGTGGTTCCGATTATGTCTATCAGAACCCCGTTGGCGCCCCACTCTTTCGCTTTGGTGAATATCTCGTGTCTCTTTTCATAAAACTCGTAACAGCAGTGTCCTATGTAGGTGTAGCCGTTTTCACCGCACCAGCGGAGAGTATCCCTGAGCATTTCAAAGCTGGTTATAGTTATGGGTATCATCCCCCTCTCGTAAGCCATCCTGTAAAGGTCTCCCACCGAGCACCCTCCACACTCACCGCAGTCATCGGTGTGGCGGTAGTCACACCAAGCAGGCTTTGCACAGTAGGGAAGGAGCATAACCTTGGCTTTTTTTATGTTCTCTTTTAGGGATCCCCCGATGGAGCCTATTACCTTATTCAGATTTTTTTTTTCAATTCCGAGATCTTCCGCTTCCAGCTTCCTTAGTGGGAACATCACCGCTTCTACAAAGTCATCTACCTTAAGGTTTACGCTTTCAAAGGGGTGGTTTTCAAAGAACTCCCTTATCCTGTTTTCCACTTCGGGCAGGGGAGTGTGCTTGAGATAAGCCTCAAGGTCGTAGATGAGCCTCTTGGGATTTATGAAAAGGTCCCCGTTTATGACCACCTGCTGGAGAACTTTACGCTCCTTGTCCACCTTGGCGGAAACCCTGAAGGTTCCCCCCGGACAGCGATAGACCCCGTAGAGAACTTCCGTAGTATCAGGCGCCCTTTTGACGTGGTAAACCCACTCGGGGCTTTTGTAGTAGTCCTTCTTTTCTTCCAAGAGTCTTTTCTCCTCCTCGGTAAGCTCACCCCACTGGGCTTTTATGCCGAACTCCTCTTCAAAGGCTTCCACAAAAGCCTTAAAGATTTCCTCTTTGGGGGGAACGGTTCCCAGCTCCCTCTTTAGCCAAGTAACTCTGTCCTCCGCAGCCTTTATGCCTTTGGAGGTGAGCTTTTCAACGGGTATCTGGAGGGACTTTAGCATCCTCTCTACGTTAAAGTCCACGAGGACAGTTCCCTGATACAGGAACGCCTTTCCTTCAAAGACACCACCGGTGCCTGATATTTTTTTTCCTTCCACCTCTATGTCGTTCCTCGGTCTGAAGTGGGCGTTTATGCCAAGCTTTTGAAGGGCTTTTGCGGCAGCCTCACATATCCTGCGGGTGATCTCCTCGTAGCTGGCGTCTCCGAACTCCTCCCTTGTAGCTATTATCTCCCAACCTATTTGACTCTCGTCAAAGTATATGGCCCCGCCGCCGGTTATCCTCCTCCCGACCTCTATACCCTCTCTGGAGGTATACTCTTCCCTTACCTCCTGCTCAACCGCCTGATGGTAACCTATGAGGACGCACTCGGGCTTGAACTGAAGAAACCTGATCGTGCTGGGTATGGCATCCTTCTCCCTGAGTTCCAGCATTATTTGATCAAGGGCTATATTCTCGTTATGGGGTCTCTGCCCCGTGTATACTATTCTCCACATTCTCTTCCTCCGAAAGGGAATTATACAAAATATATTGCATTTACCTTTTTCTGAGCAGGCGCTTTATCTCGGGATCTTCTCTTACAGCCTTAATGATCTCTTTGTCCCTCTCGGTCATGTAGCTCTCCCAAGCGTCTTCGCCAAGGAGGTTGCTCCACCCGAAAAGGGATACAGATATGTCAGCCTTCACCTCTTTATACCCCATCCTTTCAAGGTACTTTACCACCCGCTCCTCAACTTCAAAGTCAAGGAGTTCAATAAGCTCATACTCCTTCCCTTCGGAAAGTAAATCTCTTACGGCATGGACTATAGCCCTTTTGATATCTTCAAAAAACTCCTTTTCAGTCTTCCTCGCAGGATGTGTAAACAACCTTCTGGAGGTTTCCTCTGGAGATCCTATATAAAGTTCGTAAATCATCTTTTTTCCTCCTCGCGGTCAGAGACCGCTTTTGAAAGTTTGCAAATATTAAAGTAGCATATGAATATGAAACTCTAACGAAACCTTAAACTCGTCCTCGACTCACCAAAGAGCAAAAACAGATACTCCTTGAAACCTTTGAACAATGTAAGTCCATTTACAACTACACCTGCAGGATAAGATGGGAAACTCAAATCTGGAGCGGCGTTCAGCTCCACAACCTTAGTTTATGGCCTACTCCACACTCAAGACACTCAGGAACGCTTCTTGGGGCAGGGATACGTTTCCAAACTGCTTCATCCTTTTTTTACCTTCCTTTTGCTTTTCAAGGAGCTTCTTTTTGCGGGTTACATCTCCGCCGTAGCATTTGGCGGTAACGTTTGCTCTCAGGGGTTTAATCCTCTCCGAGGCGATAACCTTCCCACCTATTGCCACCTGTATGTGAACTTCAAAGAGCTGGCGGGGTATGGTTTCTTTGAGCTTTTGGACTATGGTTCTTGCCCTTCTATAGGCTTTATCCCTGTGAACTATGAAAGATAGTGCGTCCACGGGTTTTTTGTTTATAAGAACGTGAAGCTTTACAAGATCGGAAGGTTTGTAACCTATAAACTCGTAGTCATAGGAAGCGTAACCCCTTGAGAGGCTTTTTATCTTGTCGTGGAAGTCAAGAATAACCTCCGAAAGGGGTAGTTCGTATTCAAGGAGGACGGTGTTCTCGTCTAGATAGCTGAACTTTTTCTGCTCCCCTCTTTTCTCTTGGCAAAGTTGCATTATGTTTCCCACATACTCCTTAGGCGTGATTATTGTTACCAAAACAAAGGGTTCTTCCACCGCTTCTACAAGCCCCATGTTGTCTGGAAACTCCGACGGATTTCTGACTTCAATAACCTCTCCCGTGTGTTTCTTCCTTACCCTGTAGATGACATTGGGGGCTGTGGTTATAATCCTCACGCCGTATTCCCTCTCAAGCCTTTCTTGGACTATTTCCATGTGGAGCAAACCGAGAAACCCAACCCTGAAGCCCATGCCCAAGGCTGGTGAGCTCTCTGGTTCATACACTATGGCTGCATCGTTGATTGAGTATTTTTCCAAAGCGTCCCTGAGCTCTTCGTAGGTGGTGTCTTCGGTAGGGTAAATTCCGGCATAGACCATGGGTTTTGCGGGTCTGAAGCCGGGCACGGGCTCCTTTACCGGGTTCTTGGCAAGGGTTATGGTGTCCCCTATTCTTATATCCCTCACATCTTTTATAGAAGCGGATATATAGCCAACGTCTCCAGCTTCTAACTTTTCAAACTTGGTCATCTTAGGAGTTTGAGCACCCACTTCGGTTACTTCATACTCCTTTCCCGTGGAAAAGAGCTTTATCCTGTCTCCGGGCTTTACGGTGCCGTCAAAAATCCTTACAAAGGCAACCGCTCCCCTGTAAGGGTCGTAGTAAGAGTCAAAGATCAAAGCCTTCAGAGGTTTGTTGGGATCCCCTTCGGGAGGGGGAATTCTGTTAACTATAGCTTCTAAGATCTCCTCTATTCCTATCCCTTCCTTTGCGGAAGCCAATATAACCTCCTCTGGGGGAAGTCCGAGGACCTCCTCTATCTGTTTTATCACCCTTTCGGGTTCGGCAGAAGGGAGGTCAATCTTGTTTACAACGGGTATTATCACCAAGTCTTGCTCTACAGCCTTCCAGAAGTTAGCAACAGTTTGGGCTTCTATGCCTTGGGACGCATCCACCAAGAGGAGGGCACCCTCGCAGGCTGCCAACGCACGGGAAACTTCATAGGAAAAGTCCACGTGACCGGGTGTATCTATCAGGTGGAGTTTATACTCCTTTCCGTCCTTGGCTCTGTAGAACATCCTGACCGCCTGCATCTTTATGGTGATTCCCCTCTCCCTTTCTATATCAAGGGTGTCAAGGAGTTGTTCCCTTTTCTCTCTTTCGCTGATGGCACCGGTAAACTCAAGGAGCCTGTCCGCAAGGGTGGATTTTCCGTGATCCACGTGGGCAATTATGGAGAAGTTTCTTACCCTTTCAAGTTTCATCTTTCACCTACAAAAGTCCGGCAAGGGCTTCTTTCCTTTGCCTGCAGGTAGGACACTGTCCGCAGGGCGGTTCCGTCCCCTCGTAGCAGGAATACGTTTTCTCATAAGGAACACCCAGCTCCTTTCCCAAGAGGGCTATCTCTCTTTTGGTCATACCCAGAAAGGGCGCCCATACGTGGATGCGGACCTTCCTTTTGGCTACAAGGGTGGAACCAGCGTTTATGGCACTTTCGGCGGCTGTAATAAACTCGGGTCTGCAGTCGGGGTAAGGGGTGTCCAATGCATGGACTCCTATCCCTATATGGTCTACCTCAAGGCTGTCGGCAAAAGCCCCCGCAATCGCCAAAAAGTTCAAGTTCCTCATGGGAACGGTGGTCACGGGGGGTTCGTCCTCAGGGTAGTCCTCTTTGGGAACCTCAACAGACTCATCTATTAAGGCAGAACCCCTTATAGATCTGTAGATGGGAACCTCCACGATTATGTGGTCTTCAACACTCGCCATACGGGCAAGCTCTTTTGCATACTTGAGTTCAACCCTGTGCCTCTGCCCGTAGTCAAAGGAAAGCGCCCACACTTTTTCGAACTCTCTCTTGGCAAGCCAAAGTAGCGTAGCGGAGTCCATGCCCCCTGAAAGCAAAACTATGATCCTTTTCCCCATGAACTTAATAAATTATACGGCGTTGGTGTGTTTCAGCCTTTGAGGCGCACAGCCCCTTCCCTCTTTCTGTAGCGCAAGCGGGAAATTCTTATAACGGTAAAGACCACCGTCCCCACGAAGCCAAGCATACCTACCAGAAACAGATGCCCTCTGAACTTTTCCGGCAGGGCTATCTCTCCCTTTGCAATCCGCAGGGCGTTGGCGAATTCAAGTTTGTCAAAGGTAACCCCGTAGAGATACTTTCTTATGATCAGGTTTTTATCAAGAAAGACTATCAGGTTGGGGTGCACAAATTCCCTGTTGGGTAGGGTGGCAAACCTAAAGTCTATGGCATCAAGCAATTTAAAGAGTTGAGATTTATCTTTGACCAATACAACCTTCCACCCTTCACCGAGCTTGTGCTTTTCCTGAAACCTCTTTAGATCTTGGACGCTGTCCTTAGGGTCAAAGGTAATGCTGAGGATATAAAAGTCTTTTCCCGGTTTTCCGAAGAGCTTAACGGTATCCTTGAGATTTTCCGTTATTATCGGGCAGGCGGAGGTGCAGTGGGTGTATATGGGGCTAAGGATAACGGGTTTCCCCTTAAGGTCGTAAAGGTGAAATTCCTTTCCCCTTGAGTCCACAAGGACAGCGTCGGGAACGGGCTTCCCGAGGGTTCTGCTTTCATTGGGGGGTATACCCGTCCCGCCCGTTTGGGCAAAGGAGGTAAAAAAGAAAAGAAAAAGGGGCAGGACGAGGGAGGCAAGGGCGGAGAAGAGACGCCTCAACGCACTTCCTCCTTCATGGAGAGTTTCCTACCTTCCTTTTGAGTCTGCTGGAGCTGTTTTATAGGCATGGGATACTTTTCGTTGTAGGCGGGAGAGTTGTAGAAAACTCCCCTTTGGGTTACGTCGTAGAGGGGAGGTATGTAAGAGAGAACCGCCAACAGGACTGCGGCTACCGTCCAGCCTTTTAGGTTGTTCAGAGCGGGGGTAGGTGCATCGTGGTAGGCTTCCGCTATGGGGAATTCAACTGCAGGTTCCCTTACCGAAGGAGCGAAAAGGGTTCCGAAGAAGGCTATAAGGAACAGAACGAAGCCTATCCCCAAGAGTGCTCCGCCCACGACCGAAAGCTGAGCGTAACCCACCCACTCGGGTCTGTACAGAGGAGAGTCGGGGTTCAGATAGGTAAGTCCAGCGTTGGTCCTCCTCGGGAAACCTTCAAGGGCACCACCCACCATCATGGCGTAGGAGAACATGAACATCCCCTGCATCCAGAAATAGGGAGCCAAAGCCGCAAGCCCTTTGAATTTAACGTCCGTTCCCCTGAGCTTGGCAACCATGTAGAGGGACATTCCCAAGAAGGCTAAGAGAACGAGTCCGCCTACCGTGGTGTGGAAGTGCCCGGGCACATAAGCTGTGTTGTGAACCACCAAGTTCAGGTTGTAAGAGGCGTTTACAATTCCCGTTATACCTCCGAAGAAGAAGAGGACCAATCCCGCAAAGAAGTAGGAAAAGAGCCACTTATCCCCCTCAAGCCTAAGGTAAGGCAGGCGGGTCCACCAGTAAAATTTTGAATCCTTTACGGAAGGGTCTTCAGCCTTTGCTGAATATTCCAAAGAAGCTGCCACGGTAAAGGCGGTTATAAGGCTTGGGAGGGCAACGCAGAAGGTAAAGAGGGCGTGGATCAGCTTCCAAGCGTTGCTTATACCCGGTTCGGTGAACTGATGGTGAAGTCCCACCGGAAGGGAGAAGAGAAGAAAGAGTATAAAGGCTAGCCTTGCGGCAGGATCTGAGTAGAGCTTACCCTTCTCGGAAACTATCTTGGGGAGCATCGTATAGAGCATCACGTAGGCGGGAAGGAGCCAGAAGTAAACCACCGGGTGACCGAAGAACCAAAAGAGAGTCCTCGCAAGGAGTGGATTGATCTCATCCACCCAACCCACCGAGAGGGGAAAGAGCTGAAAGAGTATCTCTATGGCTACGGGGATGACCATTATCGTCCACAGGATGTGGTTTACAAAGACCCCGAAGACCGCAAGGGGTAGCTTTTTGTCAGGGTTTTCCCTCTTCCAAGCTATCGCATTGGGTATCCAATCAAAGAAGAAGGGTATCAGGGAGCCAATGACCAGCAGAACCGCCCCTATGTAAAAGGTCCAGTGACCTATGAGAGGAGGGTAGAAGGTGTAAAGGAGGGTCGCTTTCCCGCTGAACATAGCCCACGCCGCCATAAGGGTTCCGCCCACCATCAGGACCCAAGAGACCCATTGAACCACAGGTCTGAGGGGCTTTTTGAGGAGATAGAGAACCACGGCGTTTCCGAAGGCTACCGCAAAGAAGGTGGTAAAGACTATGGCGTTAATTACCCCGTGGAGCGTAAGCCCTTGGTAGTAATCTATACCCAAAAAGGAATCCGCTCTGATAATTCCCGCCCTGTAGAGAACCTGCATAACGCCGTGGTAAATGCCAAAGATAAGAAGAAGTATGGGGAAAACCACTTCGCTGAGGATTATGAACTTGATGCTTCCTTCCACTTTCATTCTTTCACCTCCCTTACTTGACGATTATCTTTCCCTGCATGGCGTGGTGTCCCACACCGCAGAACTCGTGACAGACTACGTGGTAAACACCGGGCTTTTCAAACTTGTATCTGGCGTAGTTGACCGTTCCGGGAATAGCCATAAGGTTTACGGTGGTCCCGTTTATGTGCATCCCGTGAACCACGTCTGCGGAGGTTAGGTATATGTCAACCACCGACCCTGCGGGAATCTCTATCTCTGTCCTTCCTTGATCAAAGTCAAAGAACCACATCCTCGCCACAACGTGGAGTTCGTATCTGTCGGGTGCATGCTGAATAAGTCTGCCCTCTTTAAAGGGTTGAACGTCTGTTATACAGGTGGGAAGGTCAATCTTTAGCCCCTTTGCCGCATAGACGATCAGGGTGAAGAAAAACAAAAGTAGTGCTAAGGCTATGGTTATCGCATTCCTTTCCGCCTTATCCATGGCTAACCTCCCTGATCAACCTGCGGAAGAAAGAAGGAGTATGTAAACGAGTCCCCAGAGGAATACGTAAAAAGCCACTAAGAAAGCAAAGAAGCCCACCGCCCCTGAAGGAAAAAAACGCTCCTTCTCACCCATGGCTCACCTCCTGTTAGTTAGTATTAACTATATTATACGAATCCTCTCCGGAGAATTCAAGTTCCAACCCACTGTAAACTCAAAGACCGTCACCTTCAGCGGTTGGAGGTAAAATAGCCTTTGTCATGAACATAGCCCCCGAGATTCTGAACTTTTTGGCGGAGAAGAGGGAGTTTTCCGAGATCATATTGGCTCCCAAAGCTTCCCCCGTAGAGAGGAGGGACAGGGTTATAAGGAGGATCATGGACGTTATCCTATCCCCCGAGGACATAAGGGAAACCCTTGTGTCCCTGCGTTCCCACACAGCCTCGTCTCTGGGATCTCTGGGCAGGGAAGGGTTTTTCTCCTTCGGTCTTCCCAATGTAGGAAGGATAAGGGTTACCTACATAACCCAAAGGGGAAGCTACGTGGTAAGCATTATTAAAGTTCCCTACGATATACCTCCCCTCGGAGAGATAGTTGCAAATCCCGATGAGGCAAAGGAGCTTATAAGGAAGGTTGAAGAAGGTGGTCGGATAGTTGGTATAGTCAGTAGGTCCTTTGTAGTTCACAACCTATTCTCCTATTCCCTACTTAATGAGATATGCTCCAGAAGAAGCTGGCTTATTTACATCCTAGAAAGACCCATAACCTACCTGATGAAGCACAGCTCCTCTATAGTCATCCAGCGGGAGGTGGGTGTGGACGTAAATAGCTTTGAGGAAGGTGTTGAGGAAGCCCTTTTCCTGAACCCCGAGATAATCTACGTGAGCGATATAGCGGTCAAGGGTGCCCTCACATCCATAAGAAAGCTGCTGGACGTTCCCATACTTACCCTATTCAGCCTTACAGCCTCGGATACGAAGAGCCTGCGCAGAACCTTGGAGGTTTACTTGGCGGAGTATGCGGAGGAGATATGGGATCTCATCTCTCTGGTTGTGGAACTTGAGCTTAACGAAGAGGGGAAAATCTCTTTCTCGGTCAGAGAGCTATAACTTGAGGGACGGGGAAGCCGTTGAAGTTAGCTCCGTAAACGGTGGTATAGGCTCCCGCCGAAAGCAGATAGATCCTGTCACCCACCTCAACCTCCGGCAGGAATACCCCCTTAGCTATAACGTCCATACTGTCGCAGGATATACCTCCGACCGTCCACTCCTTCAGGTCTCCTTCTTTCTCCACGTAAATGGGATACCTTATGCCTCCGAGCACTTCCGCAAGCCCGTTGAAAACCCCCGTATCTAAATAGATCCAGTTCTCACCGCCTCTTTTTGCCTTCCCTATAACTCTCGTGACCAGAATGCCTTTATCTCCCACCACTCCCCTGCCCGGCTCCATCTGAAGCTCGTAGGGCTGAGAGGGAAAATACTTCCTGAGAAGACCCCTCAGATAATAGGCAACATCTTCAACTCTGAGGGCTTCCCTTATGTATCTAACCGGCAGACCTCCGCCTATGTTTAGAACCAGCATCCTTATACCCTTTTGTAGAGCCTTCTGCCATATGTAGGCGGAATCCCTGATCCCTATAAACCAGTTGCGCAAGTTATTGCACTGGGACCCTACATGGAAGGTTAATCCTATAGGCACGAGACCCTTCCTGTTAGCGTAGTCAAGTATCTCCAAGGCGGTATCCTTGTCCACTCCGAATTTACGGGAGAGGGGCCACTCGCTACCCTCGTTGGGAACAACCACCCTTACATAGACCCTTGCACGGGGTGCGATCTTGGCTATTTTCTCCACCTCGGTGAAACTGTCCACCGCAAAGCGTTTTACACCCACCGAATAGGCGTAGTCTATAAACTCGGGTGGTTTTATGGGGTTGCTTGATATGATCTTTTCGGGCGGAACCCCGAGGGATAGAACTTTTTTAAGCTCTTCTGCAGAAGCCACCTCAAAGCCGGAACCCATTTTAGAGAGGGCGCTAAGGACCTTAATGTCGTCGTTCGCCTTCACCGCATAGTAAACGTTAAACTCGGGAAGGTGATACTTTATCTCCACGTATCTGCTCTTTATACCCTCAAGGTCCATCACAAGAGCCGGAGTTTCTACGGTACGCAGGGTCCTCAGAAGCTCTTCCCTGACCGAAACAAACTCATTGAAATACCTCCTGGCGAACTCAAACTGAAGCTCTCCCGAATTTACCAACGTAGCCATCCTTTCCCTTTTCAATTTAGGCTTTCCGAAGGATAAAATTCAATCTATGAGCAGAATTTTGGTTCACATATGTTGTGCTCCCGATGCCCTCTATTTTTTGAAGAGGCTCAGGGAAGACTTTAAGGACTCTCACATAGTGGGCTTTTTCTACGATCCCAACATACACCCTTACGAAGAGTATCAGCTCCGCCTTGTGGAAACCCAAAGGATATGCAAAGATCTGGGGATAGAACTCTACGAAGGCGAATATGACCTTGAGAATTGGTTTGCGTCCACAAAGGGGCTTGAAAAGGAACCCGAAAGGGGGCAGAGGTGCTCCGTGTGCTTTGATGTGAGGCTTGAAAGGTCTGCCCTCTTTGCCAAGGAAAAAGGCTGCAGATACTTTACGACCACGCTCCTTATGAGTCCGAAAAAGAGGTTTCAACAGCTTGTAGAGAGCGGACGCAAGGTGGCTCAAAAGCACGGTCTTGAATTCTTAGCCCTTGACTATAAGAAGGGGGGAGGAACTCAGGAAATGTTTAAGCTCTCCCGTGAAAACCAGCTTTACATGCAGGATTACTGCGGTTGTGTATACGCCCTTTTCCAGCAAAAGGAAGAGGACTCCCTTTGGGACCTGACCTGTTTCGGTAAGAGAGCTCCCGGCTCACGGGAAGAGAAACTGTTCACAAAGGCGGTCCGCTTCCTTGCGGAGGATATGGGGTTTAAGGTTCAGGAGTGGGAGTTTCCCTTCCTCGGCTGGAGGGTTCTGGAAGGCGGAGTTTGGATAAAAGGTAAAGCCCTGCCCTCCTATGTGGTTCCCTACTCCCAGTCGGTGAGGGGTAGGCTTAAAGCGGACGTAGTAAGCAGAAAAGGAAACGTCCTCACCCTCAGCAAGCAGTTTGTAAAAATAGTGCTCCTTGAAAACTTCGGGGACGTCCCCCTCAGGGAGAAGAGACTAACAACCCACCCGACCTTCTTGGTCCCCGCAAGCTACGAAGAGGAGCTTTTAAAAAACAGGGTGGAGATAAGACTCAAAACCCGCTTTTTGGAAATGACCTCCGAGGTGCTTCTTATAGGGGATGAGAACACCTCCAAGATTTTGGGTATCCCTGCGGACGTTCTCCAAGACGGAAGGGGTTTCACCCTTGACGATGTGAGGGAGATTTTAGAAGAAGAAAAGAAAAACATTCTTTCGGGCAAAGTCTCTTTGTGCCTCCTTGGTGCCTACTCTTACGGTCCTATGGCGAAGGAGGTCTTGGCTGAGCTTATAGGCAGGGAAGTGGAAGAGGTTATACCCTACCCGGAGAAGATCCACGTTCCCCTTTAAGGTGGCTTAGGGGAGAATGTAAGGAACTCTGGCAGAAGATAAGGGAGCTTGAGAGAAGACTCACCGATAAGATAGATGAACTCCGCAAAGATATACATCAAGAAACTTAAATCCCTCCCTGAGGAAATCCACAGAATTGACCTTAAAGGTCTACAACTTCCTCGTGACCCTTTCTAACATCTCCCGCTTGTAGCTTTCAAACCTTTCCTCTTTTATGTTTTCCCTTATCTCCTCCATCATACGAAGGTAAAAACGCAAGTTGTGAATTGTGTTAAGAACGTAGGCGCTAATCTCCTCAGCTACAAAGAGGTGCCTGAGGTAAGCTTTGGAAAAGTTTCGGCAGGTGTAACAATCACAGTTGGAATCAAGAGGCGAAAAGTCTTTTTTGTATTGCTCGTGCCTTATGTTCACAACTCCCTCGGAGGTATAT
>WFYH01000060.1 GCA_015490215.1 Aquificaceae bacterium | reverse complement strand
GCTCATTCACTATATAAGGAAGTTTCTTCAGAAGGCAAGTAAGGAAGAGGGGAATTCTATAAAATCAAAAAGCAGAGGCTCCTTCGGGTATGCCCATGCGGAAGAAGGCTTTAAACTTTCCAAGGATAAGGAATTAAAAAATTTAAGAGCACTTTTCAGGCTTGCAGATTGGGAAGATGTCAACTTTTTAAAGAGGGACACCCTCCAGTTGGAGGGAGTAGAATTGAAGTACAAGTGCTCTAAAGCTTGTAGGAGAACTACTTGATAAAGTTCACCGCTGGCACAGAGTTCCTTCAATTGTCAAAACAAAAGCAGTCCTGCTCTACTTCAGAGGTATGTCTTTCAGAAATACCTCTCAGACGAAGGTTACAGGGTAAGTATAGAAGCTATCAGGGAATGGTTACACTCGGTGGGCAAGATGTTCAGAACTCTATACACTTATGCGCTATGGGTGTATGTGGACGAGGGAGGCAGACCTGTATATGCGAGTCTGACAACCAAGAGGGATTCGTGGACAGCTTAGGAGGTTCTAAGTAGCACAAAGGCCAAATATGCACGACTGATAAGGGTCCTTGGCATGTGAGTGCAGTTAGGAAGCTTCCAGTAGAGGGAAGGTTTTTTCCGATAAAGCACAGGCTCAGGAGGCTTTACAAGAGGTTTCTTTGGAACGCCACGTATGAGACCATTTGAAGCTGGCTCGCTTCTTTCATTACTCTCTTATACTCTACTGGAGGTTAAAAGTTGATATGCTCCTTGTCTTTTAGGGGTTCATCTAAATGGCAATCTACCTTCTTAATCTACTGTGAGTTACAAAAGCGGTTAAAATGAGTTAATCCATGCCTTTGTTTGACTACAGGACAGTTTCTAAGCCCTTTGAGTGGGATAATCTGCTTGTGGAAATAGGGTTCGGAAGGGGAGATTTTATCATCCGCCTCGCTAAGGAGAACCCCCACAAAAAGATAGTAGGATTTGAACTGTCGGGGATATCCATAGAAAAGCTCTACAAAAGGCTCAAAAGGGAGGGTATAACCAATGTATACTTTACCCGCATAGACGCCTATTGGGGGTTTTTTCTGCTATTTAGAGACAGCTCGGTAGAGAAGATCTACATTAACTACCCTGACCCTTGGTTTAAGAAAAGGCACCATAAAAGGAGGCTCACAAATAGGGAAAACCTGTATATCTTCGCAAAGAAGCTCAAAGAGGAGGGAAGCATCTTCATAAGGACTGATCATTATCCCTTTGTAGAGCACACCCTTCAGGAAGCGCAGGAGCTGGGTTGTTTTTCCGTAGAGACGGGAGAGCTTACTGTAGAAGAACCCCTTACAAAATACGAAGCCAAGTGGCTGTTTCAGGGCAAGAAACTTTACAAAATAGAACTTAGAAAGGTAGCGGAACCTCGGACCAACTTCAAGATAAGGGGCATAAAGGAGGTGCAGGAAGTGTTCCCAATAAAGGTAGAAGGTGACATAAACCTTGAGAAGGTTATCGGAAAGGAATACAAGCTCTCGGAAGGGGTATATCTGAAAACCTTTGACCTTTACGAGGGGCAGAGGGGTTACCTTATAGAAGCTCTCTTGTCGGAGGAAGGCTTTGTGCAGAAGTTTTTCTTTGAGATCAGAAAGAAGAAAACAGGCTGGGTGGTTGATATATCCAAATTCAGCGAAGTCCTGAGGACAGAGGGGCTCCAGAAGGCGGTAAACTTGGTGGCAGAGGAACTGGTTAAACCATAATCTCGCTTATACCTTCACACTTCATGATCCTTGAAAAGATGGTGCTTATAATGTAGTCCGCAAGCTTTATGACCTCTGTTCTGAGTTTGTGTGCCACAAAAAGCTTCTCCTTTCCCAGCTTGCTGAGGATATACTCCTCCAAATCCTTACCGTTCAGGTGGATGGTCTCCTTTTTGGAAATCCAGCCCTTTTTGTATCTGAACTGGGCGTTGTACACGACGTTGTGGGCACCGCCGAGAGGTATATCCCACAGGATCACGGGGTAGACGGTGATGTTCAGCTGAATGCCTAGGATGTTTATGTATCTGTAGATTTTGATCCAGTTAACCATACACCTGTCCTTTTCGCACTCTTCTATGAGGTGGTATTTGTCCTCAAAGGAAAAGTTGTGCTCAAGGATACACATGAAGCGCTTTTCGTTTCTGCCAAGCCACTTTCTGAGCCTTTCTATTTCCTCTTCCGAGACGGGCTGAAGGTGGGACATAAACCTTTTTATGTTGAAAACGAACTCCTCCACATTTTCCATCAGCCGAAACCCCTTTTTACATTTTCTTTCTGTAAGCGGTGGTTTACAATCCCTTTAAGGTTATAAGGCTATAAAAATTAAAAATATTCTAATGAGCTTATAAGCCTCATGTGACAACGTGCACCGTTGAAAAGTCGCCGTGTTTTTTGACCACTATCCTTTGGTGGAACCTTTCCGCTATATCGGGAACGTGAGTTATTATCCCTATCATCCTGTTTATCTTCTGCTTTACCACCTCAAGGATGTCGCTGACCTTTTCCCTCATCTCATCGTCTAGGGATCCAAAGCCTTCGTCTATAAATAGACTCTCAAGAGGAGCTTCCCCCGAAAGGATGTCGCTCACACCCAAGGCAAGGGAAAGGCTTGCCAAGAAGGTTTCCCCTCCGCTCAGGCTCTTTACGTTTCTGCTCACCCCTTGGGAGTGATCCAAAACCATAATCTCGCCCGACCTGTCAAGGAAAAACTCATACACCCCTGTAAAATCCCTAAAGTAAGCGCTTGCCCTTTCCACCACGCTGATGAGCATCTGGTTAGCGACAAAATCCTGAAGTCTGTTGCCCTGAAGGTCTTCCTTTATCCTCTTGTACACCCTCTGTTTTTCCTCAAGCTCCTTTACCTTTGCAGAGAGCTCTCTTTTTTCCTTCAAAAGCTCCTGCTGTTGCTTGAGCTGACCCTCAAGGTTTCCCTTTTCAAAGAGAATCTTCTCTATCTCTCGGGAAAGGGCATCTACAAGGGTTTCCACATCACGTAGAGAGGGAACACCTTCAAAGCCTTTAAGTTTTTCCGTGATTTCTTCCTTTCTAAGGGAGAGGCTTTCTACTTCCCTGTGGAAGCTCTCAACCTTCTCTTCCATAGCCTCTATTTCCTCTTGGGAAAGCGCCATCTCCCTGAGGACAGGAAGCTCCCCGAATTTTTCAAATAGTGGAACAAGTTTTCTGTAAACCTCCCTGCGCTCTCCCTCAGCTGTGCTCTTTACCTTTTCAAGCTCCCTTATCTTTATCTCCTTGGCGGAGAGGCTCCTTGTTAGCTCCTCAACGTAGCCCCTTACCCGTTCGTAAGATTCCTCTGTCTCTCTTATGAGGGTTTCTATCCTTTTCTCCTCCTCTTCCAGCTTCTTCCTTTCCACCTCCAATACCTGCAGGGTCGGAACCGAATCCACCAGCCTTCTGACCCTTTCCTCTACCTCTTCCATCAGGGCGGTGGCGTTCTGAATGTCTTTTCTCAAAAGATCCGCCGAACGTGTCAGATCCGTAGATTTTTCCTCAAGGGACTGCCTCTCTTGGGTCAGCTTCTTCAGTTTTTCCTCCAGCTCTTTCTTTCTTTTCAGCTTATCTTCCAGTTCTTTGAGTCTTCTGAAGGGTTCATCCGTCAGAAGGTGCCCCTGCGCTTGGACTTCCTTTTCAAGGGGTTCTATCTCTCTCCTCAAACTCTCAAGCTGGTATCTTTTCAGATCTATAACCCTCTCTAAATCCCTGCTTTCCGCCTCAAGCTTCTCCAGCTCTTTTTCCAACTCCCTTAGATCCGCCGCTGTATGGGCAAGGGAGGGCATACCTTCGTAGGTGCCACCGCATACGGGGCACGTGTCTCCCTCAGCCAAGAGCTCTGCCACCTTACTTGCATAGAAGTGCACCTTTACCTTTTCAAGCTCTTCCTTCTTCTTCTCAAGCTTTTCGGAAACTTCCTCCCTTTTGTCATCAAGCTCCCTGAGTTCTCTCTCCAAGGACTGAACCTTATCCTTTAGCTCCTCAAGCCTGAGTGACTTCTCCTTAAGATCCTTCGCCCTCTCCGCTTCAAGTATTGCCCTTCGGTAGTCCTCCTCGTCAACCTCAAGGTCTTTTAGCTTTTCCTCTAAGGAAGAGATCTCTTCCTTTAATCTCTCAAGCTTTTCCTTAATTTTCCTTGCGGAGTTTTCGTAATCATGCAACTCTCTTTCCTTCCTATTTACAAGCTCTTTCAGTCCTTCAAGGCGCCTCAGTTCTTCCCATGCAGTTTTTAGCCTCTCCCTCTTGGCGGATATTTCTATGAGTTTTTTTCTTTCTACCTCAAGGGAGGCTCTCTTTTCTTCAAGGTCGCTTAGGGCTTCCTTTGCTTCCTTCAGTTCCTCCTCTATGTGGATTTTCTCTTTGGTCTCCCTTTCAAGGGCACGGGAAAGTTCCCTGAGTTGGGTGTCAAGGTCTTCAAGCCTTTCCATATAGGGCAGATAAGGTTGCAGGCTCTTTGCCTTTTCAATTTTTTCCTTTAGCTTTTCTATTTCTTTCCTTTTACCTTCAAGCTCTTTCAGGCGGTCTTGTATTTCCTTCAGTTCCGAAAGGAGCTTTTCTCTCTCCTGCGCCTTTTCCAGAAGGCTACGGGCTTTTTCCTCTTCCGATTTCTTCCTTTTTAGTTTTTCCTCCAGCCCTATTAATTCCTTTTCCAGAAGATTTATCCTCTCCTCCGAAACTTCCTCCAGAGACTCTAACCTGTTTTTGAACGCTTCCAGCTGCCCCTCTATCCTTTTGAACTCTTCCGAGGCAAGCCGGCGTATCTTTTCAAATATTTCAAGGTTTAAAAGTCCTATAAGTATCTTTCGCCTGTCCTCGGGTCTTTCGGGCTTTAGGAACCTGTCAAATTCTCCTTGGGGAAGGAGTATAACCTTTGTAAAGGTTCCGTAGTCTATTCCCGTTTCTTCCCTTATCCACTTTTCCACCTCGTTTTTCTTGAGGTTTAGCCTTCTTCCGTTTTTCTCCACCCTGACAATATCCTGTCTAGGTCTTTCGCTGAAAAACCGCTCTATTTTGAACCTCTCCCCCCTTACGGAAAACTCAAGGGAGACCCTAAGCCTGCTACTTCCCCTTGAGAGAACGAGGCTTTCTACACCCCTCTCCTTTCCGTATCTTGGGACTTTGCCGTAGAGGGCAAAGGTTATGGCGTCCACTATACTGGTTTTTCCTGCTCCCGTCTTTCCCTGAATAACAAAGAAGCTCAGGTTTGAAAAGTCTATCTGTTGTTTTTTCTTATAGACGGTGAAGCCTTCCAGTTCCAAGCGAAGGGGTCTCATCCTGAAAGCCTGCGGGATTTTTCGGCGGTCTTTTCAATACACTTCATAACTATCCCTCTAAAACCTTTTTTCTCCAAGTAAGAGATACCCTCCACCGTCGTCCCGCCCGGAGAGGTTACCTTGGTTATCCACTCGTTGGGATTGCCTCCTAGTTCAAGAAGGAGCTTTGCGCTACCGGAAAGGGTCTTGAGGGCAATTGCAAGGGCTTGATCGTAGGGTATTCCCTCCTTTACACCCGCCATAGCCAAGGCGTCCGCAAAGGCAAAGACAAAGGCGGGTCCGCTTCCCGCCAAGGCGGTAAAGGCATCAAAGAGATCCTCCTTTAAAAAAAATACCTCTCCGCAGGAGGAAAGGAGATCTGCCACATGATCTAACTCTTCTTCGGAAACTGCATCGTTTGGAGTGCAGGCGATTGCCCCCTCACCTACCGCCACGTTTACGTTGGGCATGATCCTCACTATCTTTTTATTTCTTCCGAGCACCTCCTCGTAAAAGCTTATCTTCAACCCCGCAGCCATGGTAACCAATACCTTCTCCCCCAACTGATCTTTTATCTCTTCCAACACCCCTTTAACGTCCTTCGGCTTTACCGCTACAAAGAGGATGTCGGAGTTTTGCACCAGAAAGTAGAGGTTTCCTGCGGTGGCTATTCCATCTTCAAGAGCCTTTTTCCTTTTCTCTTCGCTTACGTCGTATACGATCAGATTTTCAGCACCCACCTTTCGGACAAGTCCTTTAGCAAAGGCGCTACCCATGTTGCCGTAGCCGATTATGCCCACCTTCATCCGAACCTCTCCCTGAAGAGTTTTTCAAAGTCTTCCGGGGAGCAGACGACAAAAACCTCCTGCACGGAGGTGCCGTTTTTATAGAGGAGCTTCACCCCGCTCAGGGTTCTGTATTTAAAAAACAACCCCTTAGACCCCCTGCCCTTGTTCTGCCTTATAATCCTTCCCGGTATTATGGACTTGACGCAGTCCCAACTTTCCAACTCCTTCACGTATTTTTCCAAACCCTCAAGGAGGTGGTGTTCCACCTTCAGCTTTTTGCTCCGTCTCCTCATAGTCCTTTATCTTTATTATCACCCCTTCCTTACCCTTTTCTATCCTCTTGACCGTTCTTATCTCGTAGATCAGGTTGTCGTTCTTTATCACCCCCGCCTTTTCAAGGACGTCCCAAAGGCTTTTGAGCATGTTGTCTATGTCCCTCTTTCTGCGGTTGGGAAGGATAAGGGTTATGTCTACGGAGATTTCCCTGTCTATGGGCTTTCCGCTGTATTGTTGGCGAAGCTCCCACAAAGCCCTAACCTCCCAGTTTCTTACCCTCGGGGGCTTGAAGACCTTGCCCCCTTTCCTCCTTATATACCTGTTACTTTTGGGAACGGGCACCTGAGAGAGTTTAAGAACCAACATTCCTCTTGACTATAAGGTATACAATGGAGCCGAAGGTTAGAAACAGGGAAACGGTGCTCATAATAACGGACACAAGGTGCATCTTTAGAAACTCCGGTGAACCCGCCACCTTAAGGTCGTGCACCTTCGGAGACACATAAAAGACGAGGGCGATGAGGACCATGAGGTTGACCATCAGTAGCATATTCAGGAACTTGGGCATCTTGGAAGTGAGGGCTATGAGCAGGGAAACTGCCACCACCGCAAGACCTATCCAAAAGTAGTAGGGGAAGACCCTTTCCACCACGGCGCTTGCCTGCTCCCTCTCAAGAACTTTAAAGAGGGTAGGCGCCACGAAGAAGCTGAAAAATCCACCTAAGCCGAAATACATGGACAAAAGAAAGAGCATTACCCTATTCACCGCTCGCCCCCTTTGCCTTTTTTGCATCCGCTATAAAAACGAGCATAGTCAAAAACAGAAACAGACCTATAAGATAAAACCTCGTTACCCAAACCGTCCAGCTGGTTTCCGCAAGGACCTTAGGCACGTATTCCTTAGCCCAAGTTACCAAGAGAACCGTAAGGAATACAGGTGTGACGTAGCGCATCACGTAGTAGTAAACCCTCGGAACCTGTATAATCCCACCCCTGTTTATCTCCTGCCAAGCCCTCTCCCCGCCGAATATCCACAGAAAGAGAATTATCTCAAGAAGCCCGAAAAAGACCACTCCTATGGTCCCGGCCCAAAAGTCCATCTCGTCCAAAGATTTGTTCAGGAATATAACCAGATGAGCGCTGAAAAAGACTATACCCGCAGTTATGAACACGGAAGCTTTCCTTGAAAGACCAAATTCATCCTCAAAGAAGGCTATCAGAGGTTGCATGAGAGCTAAAGAGGAGGTCAGCCCCGCAAAGAAGAGCAGGAAGAACCACAGAAACCCCAAAAAGGTTCCCGCAGGCATGCTTGCAAAGACCGCAGGGAGACTTATAAAGCCCAAATTAAAAGCACCCGACTGGGCTATGGTAACCGCATTAGCTACCCCGAAGAAGGCTACCGCCGCGGGGATAGCCAAAGATCCTCCCAAGATAACCTCCGCAGTTTCGTTCAAAGAAGCCGCCGTAAGACCGCTCAGGGTTATGTCCTGATCCTTCTTTATGTAAGAGGCGTAGGTTATGATGGCACCGAAACCGAGGCTCAAGGTGAAGAATATCTGCCCCGAGGCGGCGATCCACACCTGCGGATCCAACAGCTTGGACATATCGGGCTTCCAAAGGAAGTTGAGACCCTCAAGGGCGTTTCCGTAAGGCGTCTTTATAAGGAAAACCCTGACCACCAAGACCACCGCCAAGATAAAGAGAGTAGGCATAGCCACCTTTGCAAAGGCTTCTATTCCCCTTGAAACCCCCCTGCTTAAGATCCAAAGGTTTATAAGCATGGTGACCAAAAACATAAAGTAGGCATAGAGGGAGGGCTTTATAAACTCATCCCCGCTCCCTACATAGCTCTGAAGGAAAGCCTTAAAGGGCGCTAAAAAGGAGTCGGGATCGCTCGGACTTTGGGGAAGCTCGGGAACCAGACCGAGTAAAAACTTAACCGCAAACCCTAAAGTCCAAGACTCTATGTAGATATAGTAGATGATTACCACAAGGGGTATCCAAAGACCGAAGACCCCTATCACCTTTGATATCTTGTTGTTCCAAAGCAGGCTGAATATAGCCGGTGTGGTTCCGTGCCCGTAGGCTCCCCCGTATCTGCCGATAGCCCACTCTATCCACATAAGAGGGATACCTATTATGAGGAAGGAGATTATGTAAGGGATCATGAAGGCTCCGCCGCCGTTTTCCGCCGCCTGAACGGGAAAACGCAGAAAGTTACCCAAACCGACGGCGTTACCCGCCATTGCGAGGATCAAACCGAGACGGGTCGCCCACCTTTCCCTTCCCTGCATGACCGAAACGGTATATATGATAACCTGTTAACTCCTTAGGAGCTTTAAGACGGTGTCACAAACCTCGGAAACCTTACCCTGCGAAAAATCATATTGCAAAAGACAGAGGAGTATGTTAAGTTACGATTTATCAATAGCGGGACGCAAGAGCCCGCCGGCTCCTTGGCAACCGAATAGGGTAGGAAATTGCATCCGAGCTTAGAGCCATGAACTTTTTGTGCAACTGATTGATATACCTGTAAAAACTGAAAGTCAGGGTCAAAAATTGCAAATTTGCTTTCGTAAGTTATTGAAAATAGGAGGTTTTAAAGAAAGGGTTGCAGTCATCCCTGTTAAGTGAGGGATTGCGACGCTATAGCAAGCGTTTTTGATGCATGGGATATATTC
>WFYH01000059.1 GCA_015490215.1 Aquificaceae bacterium | reverse complement strand
TATACGACATCACCGTAAGGGCGGACGCTTGGGTTCTTGATACCTACGACAGGTTTGAGGGCGAATATGTAAAGAAAGGAGCACCCCTTATGAAGGTTCTCAGCCCCGACATCCAGATAGCCCTTGAGGAACTCCGCCTTGCGGAGGAAAAAGGCGACAAAGAGCTTATAAAGAAGGCAAAGGAAAAGCTGGAATACCTCAAAACTAAGGAGTTGGTGAGATCCCCTGTAAGCGGTGTGATTTTGGAAAAAAAGGTATTTGAGGGCGGATATGTAAAGGAGGGGCAGACCGCCTACCGCATAGCGGACATATCAACCGTTTGGATAGTGGCTCAGATCCCCTTCAAACAGGCGAGATATGTAAAGAAGGGCACCTTAGCCCTGATAACTCCCGAGGATGATCCCGAAAATCTGATAGAGGGAGAGGTGGACTACATATTCCCCGAGGCGGACCACATGTCCAAAACGGTGAAGGTAAGGATAAAGGCAAAGAACAAAGGGATAGCCCTAAAGCCCAACGCTTTAGTGGACGTTCTCTTTGAGGTCCCCATAGGGGAAGTTTTGGCGGTTCCCGAAACTGCGGTAATAGACACGGGACGCAGGACGCTGGTCTTTGTTGAAATGGAGGAAGGGATGTTCATGCCCGTTCAGGTGAAGCTCGGCAGAAAGGCGGAGGGCTTTTATGAGGTAAAGCATGGACTGAAGGAAGGGCAAAAGGTAGTAGTAAAGGGAACCTTCCTGCTTGACTCCGAAGCTCAGATCAGAGGTATATACGGAGGTCAGGCGGGAGGAGGACACCATCACCACTGAGGAGGTGAACCATGGGTAAGCTCGTTGCAGGTCTTCTGCTGAGTCTGTCAGGGTTGCTCCTTGCAAGGGAGATAACCGCCTTCTATAACCCTAACTGCGGCTGCTGTCACAGATACTTCCAGCGTTTGGAAAGCAAAGGTTACAAGATAAACAGGGTCCAAGTTGACCCCGACGCTCTGCTTAAGAAAAAGGACGAGCTGGGGGTTCCAATAGATAAACGCTCTTGTCACACCATGGTGATAGGAGACAAATTTATAGAGGGGCACGTCCCGACGGAGGGGATAGAGGCTCTTTTGAAGGATAAAAACGCCAAGGGTGTTTACTCTCCCCACGGAACGCTCAGCGGTTGGGGAATGGAAGAGAAAGCTTATGAAATTATCCGATAAAGGAGGTGTGCCATGAAAAAGGCGCTGGTAGGTTTAGCGGTCCTCATCTCAAGCTCTTTGGGTTTCTCCCAGATGATGGGAGGCATGATGGGGGGTATGATGGGTAGTCAGCCCGGCAACATGATGCCCCAGCAAGTTTACATGCCTCCTATGGGATGTATGGGCTGCGGTATGATGCGTATGATGGGCATGATGGGCGGTATGATGCCCATGATGGGAATGGGTGGAATGGGAATGATGCCCATGATGAAGGATCCCGAGACAATGATGATAGTCAGGGAGCACTACATGAAGTGCCAAAGGGAGCTGATGGAAAAGCTCTCTAAGAAAAAGTCCGGTTACATGACCCAGATGATGCTCATGATGCTTGCCCAAAACCCGCAGGCTCTCAAAGAGGCACTCAAAAACAACCCCGAGCTTAAGAAGAAGCTAAAGGAGGCTTTGGAGTAATTTAAAACCTGTATTCTAACAAGCCTTCTTTTCCGTAGGGGATAAGTTTGAGGACTTCACCCCTCGGCGAGATAACCGCCGAGGGTCCCGTGTTGTTAACCCACAGCAGGTATTTGCCCGTTTCTAAAGCCCTTACCCGCGCTTGGCGCAGATGCTGGAAGGTGCCGTCCGAGTCTCTGAACCAGCCGTCGTTGGTAAGAACCGCTATAAGGTCCGCGCACTGTGAAAATTCTCTGAGAAGGGAAAAATAAGAGACCTCAAAACATATCGGCGTGCCGACCTTTACTTTACCAGCTCTTACGCACTTTACCCTTTCACCGCTCACATAGTCCACGCCTGCTATGGCACCGAAGATATCCTTTACGAAGCTAAAGGGAAAGGGCACATACTCACCGAAGGGCAAGAGGCGAACCTTAAAGTAAGAGTCCACCACTTTTCCCTCGTGCAGGACGAAGACGCCGTTCTTGGGGGAAGTAATATCGGTGATATCTATAAGACCCGTAATTATGTATGTCCTGCGGGAGAGCTTCAAAAGCTCGGCTCCTTCCTCTTCAAGCCTGTCAGCACTGAAAGGAAAGGCGGACTCGGGAAGAATGACTATGTCGGGTTTCCTCTCAAGGGCTTTTTCCACAAGTAACAAAAGCCTCGGAAGGTCTTTCCTAAACAGTTCTCTGTTTAGCTTAATCTCTTCGGGGACATAGGTTTGAACGAGAACCACCTTTAAGTCCTCGGGAGCCTTTACCTGCTCCTTTGTAAAGGTAAGGGTTAAGGGCAAGACCAGTATCAGGAAGGCTACAGCCGCTTCCTTACTCTTTTTTGAAACTGTCCAGAGCAGAACCGCGAAAGTAAGTAGCATGGCGGATCCGAGATAGACGCTTCCCACCTTCAGGTATTCCTTAAACAGGGGTATATCCACCGTCAGCTCGCCTATCAGGAGCCAAGGGAACCCCCCGTAGGGGAAATGGGACCTGAGAATCTCCGCAAAGACCCACAGAAAGGGAAGGGCAAGTAGTCTAAACCCTATAGCTTTCCACAGAAGATAAGTGAAAGCAAACTGCTGAAAGGTAAGGAACAGAGAGAGCATCAAGATTAAAAGCAGGGCTACCACCAAGGGAACGCCCCCGTAGTCTACCATCGCAATCCTTACCCACAGAAGGGAAAGGAAAAAGAAAAGAAAGCCTGCGCCAAGCCAACTTTTAAGGCTTTTCAGGGCGGGGAGAAGGCAGAGGGCAGGAAAGGCTAAAAACCAGAGGTTGTATTTGGAAAAGGCAAGGTAAAGTAAAAGGGCAAAGATCAGCTCCTTAAGTCCCTTATAAGGCATAGAGCAAAAAGGATACCTCCTATGAAGGCGCTTATATACTGACTTATAAACCGCCATAGGATTACGAATATTCCCAGTTCAAAGGGTTCAAAGAAACCCGCAAAGACCGCAAGACCCCCTATCTCACCCACACCACTTCCGCCGGGTGTAGGACTGGCGAAGATGGCATAAAGGAGTCCTATTTGGGATAGGAACATATCAACCACGCTCCCGTCCTTACCGAAAGCTTTCGCCAAAAAGGGACCTATCAGAAGAAAGCATACATACAAGGCAACGCTTGAAAGGACCGAGGCAAGGAGATAACCCTTTCTCTTCAGTCCAAAGATCTTCAAGTAAAAGTAGTATCTTTTGAGGGTTTCCCTTATCCTCCTTATGGAACCCCTGCCAGCATTCTTCTTGAAGATAAACCTGCCCAAAAGGTAAAGGGCACCGAAGAGAAGAACCACCGCCAAGAATATTTCAAGGAGGGCAAGCATTTGGTCAGGGTTGTTCTTGAAATGTATAAACAGCAGGGGAAGAGCCAAAAGGAAGAAGGCAAGTCCGGAGATGGTCTTCATGGTAACTATGCTCATCACCTTGTGAACGCTTGCACCTTTTCTCATAAGCATATAAACCGCTGCAAGCTCACCCCCTACGTGTGCGGGCGTAACCGTTGCCCCGAAGGTGTTTACAAAGGACATTATGTAGCCGTAGCCGAGGGAGTATCTGAGCTTTACAGCCCTTGAGAGAAAGTAAAGTCTGAGATTGTCAAAGGTGTGATACAAAAATACGAAAAAGAAGGAAAGAAGCAGGTATTTTCGCTTCAGGTTAGCCAAAACGCTAAAGGTCTCTTTTGAAAAGGTCTTTAAGAATATGTAAGAGAGGCTTGTCAGAAGTATGGCAACGAGCAGGAGCGTCCCGTATATAAAGGTCCTGCGCATTAAAGGTTCCTCAGGGCTTCTCTTATCCTCTCAAGAGCTTCTCCTATATCCGAATCCTCATGGGCGGTGCTTACAAACCAAGCCTCAAACTGAGAGGGAGGAATGAGTACCCCCTTATCAAGCAGGACTTTGAAGAACCTTCCGAAAAGCTTTGTGTCCGAGCCTTTGGCGGTGGCAAAGTCCTTCACCTTTTGCTCCGTAAAGAAAACCGTCATCATGGAGCCTACCCTGTTTACGGTGTGGGGAAGTCCTTTTTCCTTTAAAAGTGACGAGACCTCCTCTGCAAGCCTTTTGGTTTTAGCTTCAAGATCCGAGTAGGGTTCTTTATCCCTAAGCTCTTTGAGGGTTTCGGAACCTGCCACCATCGCCAAAGGATTTCCCGAGAGGGTTCCCGCCTGATACACGGGTCCTTCGGGAGCTACCTTTTCCATTATCTCCCTCCTTCCTCCGTAGGCACCCACGGGCATACCTCCCCCGAGCACCTTTCCCAAACAGGTGATATCCGGTTCTATACCGTAAAGCTCTTGGGCACCTCCCTTTGAAAGCCTAAAGCCGGTGATGACCTCATCAAAGATTAGGAGGGCGCCGTATTTTTTAGTTATCCTGCGCAGGATTTCAAGGAACCCCTTTTCGGGAGGTACCACGCCCATATTCCCAGCCACCGGTTCAACTATGACACAGGCTATCTCTTCCCCGTATTTGCTGAATACCTCCTCTACGCTATCGGGATCGTTGTAGGGGAGAACTAAGGTCAGAGAAGCTATCTCTTCGGGTATCCCCGGAGTCCCCGGTATGGCGAAGGTGGCTACACCCGACCCTGCACTGACTAAAAGACTGTCGTAGTGACCGTGATAGCAACCATCAAATTTAACCACATACTTCCTGCCCGTTACCCCACGGGCAAGGCGAACCGCAGACATGGTAGCTTCGGTGCCCGAGTTCACAAAACGCACCTTTTCTACAGAAGGCACCATCTCAACCACAAGTCGGGCGAGGGTAACCTCATGGGGATTTGTAAGCCCGAAAGAAAGCCCCCTTTCCGTCGCCTCTTTGACCGCCTTAACTACCTTGGGGTGTGCGTGCCCGAGTATAAGGGGACCCCACGAAGCGAGAAAGTCTATGTATTCCCTGCCGTCCGCATCCCAAACTCTGCACCCTCTACCTTTCACCAAAACTATGGGATCCCCTTCCACCGCCTTAAAGGCTCTCACGGGGCTATTAACTCCCCCCGGAAGTAAATTCAAAGCTTCCCTGAAATACTTGCTGTTACTCATGTTTATGATTATAGTAGGTTTCCTTCCGTAGGGATCGGCTTCTACTTACAAGTAGGGGAATTTTCTCAGAGGATGTCAACTTTTTCAAACAAGGAAATCCCTCCAAGTGGAAGGGTAGAATGGAAATATGAGCGGGCTAAAACTTGTAAGAGAAATACTTGATAAGGCTAAAGGGTGAGCATAGAAGCTATCAGGGAATGGTTCCACTCAGTGGGCAAGATGCTTAGAACTTTGTACACTTATGCACTGTGGGTGTATGTGGACGAGACGAAGATAAAGAAACGAAAGAAATTCTACTATCTGTGGCTTGCTGTGGACGAGAGAGTTAGACCTGTGTATGCAAGTCTGACAGCCAAGAGGGACTCATGGACAACGATGAGGTGGAGGACAAACCTGACAGGAAGGTGACCCTATCTGTGAGGTTAACAAAGCTCTTTTAGGCGGAGGGCTTGGACATGAAATTCAAAGAAATTATCTGGACTAGTTTAGCGGGTGTAATC
>WFYH01000058.1 GCA_015490215.1 Aquificaceae bacterium | reverse complement strand
GAGGAGGGCAAGAAGAAGCTTGAAAAATACAGAAAGCAGTTTGTAGAGGGTGTCGTTGAGGTAAAAGAGGAATTGAAAACAAAAATACCCAAGGAAGACTTCTTCCTGATAATAGCGGTCAGGAGGATAAACGACTCGGGGCCGGTGGCGGTCCTCAGGGTAAAGAACCCCGAATTCCCCTATAAGTTCAGGATTACGGGAAAACACAAAATAAGGCAGGACAGGATGATAGAGGGAGACCTCATAATAACCGCCCGAATAAGCAGATCTCCCATGGCAGAGGCTCAGAAGGGGGACCTTGTGGGAAGTTCACAGGCAAAGGCAGGTGAAAAAGGGGTTAAAATTATCATAGAGGGGGAAATTCCTTGAGTTATGGTTGAAAAGCTCTTGAACATAATTGAGAGGGTTGCCAGCAGGGAGTATGAAAAGGACAACTGGAGGGGTATTCTTGACAGCGTTGCGGAACTCTTTGAGGCGGATGGGGCGGCTCTCGGTGAGATAAAGGAGCAGTATCTCTACTATACGAAGATATCCAGCGGGTTCAGAAGACTCATTCCCGACTACACTCCCGAAAAGTATAAGGTTCCCCTTACCAGAAGTGCTGCAGCGTGGGCTTTCAAGAAGGGCTTTATCATAGTTAACGACTACCAGAACTTTCCCGATGCGGTAGAGTGCTGGAAAAAGGTGGGGCTGAAGAAGGTCCTTGTATCCCTCATAACTAAGGATAAAGAAATAGCCGGTGTGCTTGCGGTGGCAAGGGTGAACTCGGACAAACCCTTTACCGAAAAGGACGGAAGGATCCTTAGAGACCTTGCTTTCATCTTCTACTTCATAGTTAAAGAGGAGCAGGAAAAGAGGAAGATTATGGAGAAAGCCATAAGGGATCACCTTACGAACCTCTATAACCGCCTGTATTTAGAAGAAGAAGGGGTAAGGGAGATAGAGAGGGCGAAAAGGTATAACTACCCCATTTCTTTGATCATCTTTGACCTTGACAACTTCAAGAGGGTTAACGACGAATACGGTCACTTGGCGGGGGACGAGGTTCTGATAAAGTTTGCTCAGATAGTCTCTTCCAACATAAGGAAGACCGACATCCCCGCCCGCTTCGGAGGGGAGGAGTTTGTGGTCCTCCTTCCCAACACCGACTCCCAATCCGCTTGGAAGATAGCCGAGCGCATAAGGGAGACTTTTGAGAGGGAACTCTTTGAGTTCGGAAAGAACACCTTTAAGATAACCGTAAGCGCCGGGGTTGCCACCTGCAAACCCGAAGATGACTGCTCCCTTGAGTGTCTGCTTGCGATGGCTGACAGCGCCCTTTACGAAGCAAAAAGGGATGGCAAAAATAGGGTAAAGGTCTATGTCCCTTCAAAGGTTTCATGAAAATCTTTATCTCCCTCGGGGATCTGTCCGCCAGAAACTACGTGTATGAGATCTTCAAGGAGGGCTTTGAAGACTGGGAGCTGGTGGGTATAACGGATTCCAAACTGGAGTCTATAGGTATAAAAAGCGTAGCCTCAATATCCCAAATATCGGTGGTGGGTATAACCGAAGCCCTCAGCAAAGTATGGGAAGTAAGGAGGGTTTTCAAAAGGGCAAGGGAAGCTTTAAAGGACTGTGATGTCCTCTTAGCCTGCGACGCTCCGGGCTTTAACCTGCCCCTGATAAAGGAGGCCAAAAAGCTTGGAGTTAAGAAGGTTATCTACTTTATCTCCCCTCAGGTGTGGGCTTGGAAGCCCCGCCGTGCACAGACCGTAGCTACCTACTCGGACCATCTCGTCGTCATCCTTCCCTTTGAAAGGGAGATCTACAAAAGGTATGAAGGTAAGGACTTTAAGGTCCACTACGAAGGTCACCCCCTCGTTGACATAGCCAAACCCACCCTGAGCAGGGAGGAGTTCCTGAAAGGTGCGGGAGTTGAAGAGGATTTTGTAGGGATCCTTTTGGGTAGCCGATGGAACGAAGTTAAAAAACATGCTCCCCTGCTAAGGGAGGTTCTAAGGGAGGTCAAGCTCGGTGTCGTTTTACCAACCTTTGCGGAGTTTGAGGGCTTTCTGAGATCAAACTTCACGGAAGCTAAAATCCTGACGGAAGCCTCAATGGAAAAACCCTCCTACAATGTTCTGAGCTACTCGCTTGCTTCCCTTATAGCTTCGGGAACCGCCTCCTTGGAAGGTGCCCTCTTGGGGTGCGTTCACGGGGTATTTTACAGGGTAAGCCCGCTTACATACCTTTTGGGTAAACTTTTGGTCAAGGTTCCCTACGTGAGCCTTCCCAACATAATCCTGAAAAAGAGGGTGGTCCCCGAACATATAAACCCGGATCCGAAGGAGTTGAGGAAAACCCTCTCCGACCTTTTGGAAAGGGAAGATCTGAGAAACCGACAAAAGGAGGCTTTCTCGGAAATAAGGCACCTTTTGGGTGAAAAGGGGGTAGTAGAAAGGCTCAGAAACCTTTTCCGAGAGATTATGAAAATATCCTGACCACGTTGTAGAAGGTATCCCTTTCCACGGGCACCTTGCCGGCTTTTTTGATCATGTTTACCAGCCTGTCTACCGAGTGTCCATAGGCGGACTTAGTGCCCGCACTATGGACAATCCTCTCCTCTTCTATGGTTCCGTCAAGGTCATCCGCCCCGAAGTTGAGAGCTATCTGGGCAACCTTCTCACCGAGGGTGACCCAGTACGCCTTTATGTGGTCAAAGTTGTCAAGGAATATACGGGAAAGGGCAATAGTTTTAAGGTCGTCAACCGAGCTTGTTCTGGTTCCGCCGAGGCGTGTTCCCTCGGGCCAATAGGCTAAGGGTATGAAGACCTGAAAGCCTCCCGTCTCGTCTTGAAGCTTCCTCAGCTCTGAAAGGTGCTCTATCCTCTCCCTCAGGGTCTCTACGTGACCGTAGAGCATAGTTGCATTGGTGGGTATGCCGAGCCTGTGGGCGGTCCTGTGAACCTCAAGGTAGTCACGGGCGCTCGCTTTGTAGGGGGCTATTATCCTCCTTACCCTCTCGGAGAATATCTCCGCCCCGCCTCCGGGGATGGCATCAAGCCCAGCGTCCATAAGCTCTTTGAGAACCTCCTCGTAACTCTTTCCGGAGATCTTAGCCATGTGGTGTATCTCAACCGCAGTCCAAGCCTTAACAACTATATCCGGGAAAGCCTTCTTAACCTCCCTCACTATCTCTATGTATTTCTCATAGGGCCAGTTGGAGGGGATACCTCCAACTATGTGAACCTCCCTTCCCCCCATCTCGTAGGTTTCCCTTACCTTGCGCAGGATCTCTTCAAGGGTCATCTCGTAAGCCTTTGGGTCGGACCTCTTTACCCCGAAGGCGCAAAAGTCACACTGATACATACACACGTTGGTAGGATTTATCTGACGGTTAACTATGAAGTAGGCAAAGGAACCGTTTTTCTTGCGGTTTAGCCACTCAGCCAGATGCCCGAGGGCGGTAAGGTCCGCCCTTTCATACAGATATAAGGCTTCCTCTTCGTCTATCCTTTTCCCCTGAAAGACCTTTTCTGCTATTTTCAGAAACTCCCTGTCGTCTCTGTAAACCTTCAGTATATCGTCTGCCGTCAAGACCTCCATCTTCAGCCCGAAAATAGCCTACAACACTTTCATTATTCGGGTCAATGTTTCATACCGCCGTGACCCATGTCAAGGTGCTTGAGAAACTCCAAGTCTATGTCTTTAAACCTGAAGACCTTCTTGCCCTTTGCGAACTTTTTAGCTTTCACCATGCTCCTGAAGGCAGCCAGATCGGGTCCCATGGGACCTTCGTCAACTGCAACGTAATAGGCACGCTTTGCGTCTATCCATTTGCCCGTTGAAAAGTCCTTCACCCATATCTGAGAGACCTTGTCCTTGTTCTTCAGAAAATATTGAATAGCGTGCTTAGGCGACTCTGTGTAGACGTGCTTTCCGTCCTTGAGCTTCAGCTGGGAGGTGAACTTGGGCATCATGTTCACATCCATACCGCAGACCACGCACCTTGCACCCTTGGGAGGGTCTTTTGGCTGTGCAAAGGCGAGAATGAAAGACAACAAAACTCCAACTAAAAGGAAAAAGGTTTTCATTTCCGCACCCCCTTTCAGAGACTTTTAGAGTAGTAAACACGCCCCTTTGTGTGAATACAAGGTGTTTATTTAACGTTAAAAGTAATGCCTACGACCCTTTGGAGGTGGGAGACTCCACACAGCTGAGTAGGCTGTCCACTATGTAGGAAACCTCTTCCTCCTTGAGGTAGGGATGAACGGGTATGGAGAATACCTCCCTTCTGAAGGCTTCCGCCCTCGGGGTGGGAAGGTGGGGTGCATTCCTGAGTTCATGAAGGAGGTAGCTGTAATAGACCCTTGCATCTATTCCTCTTTCCTTCAGCCCTTGAACTATCCTGTCCCTTTTGGGATGGGTCAGGGTGTAGAGGTGGTATACGTGGTAGGACTGGGGTCTTTCTTTGGGGATTCCGAAAAGGTCGGAGAAGTTTTCCGAGTATATGCGAGCTATCTGCCTTCTCTTTTCATTCCTCTCGGTAAGTTTGCGAAGTTGTAGTGTCCCTATAGCCGCCTGAAATTCGGTTATCCTGACGTTGAAAGCCGGATGGTCTCCGAAGTCAATCCACTTTCTTATGTTCTTCACCATCTCAGGGTCGTTTGCGGTGAGCGCACCCCCTTCTCCCATAGGAACGTTCTTTGAGGCGTAAAAGCTGAAGGCTCCTATGTGACCCCAAGCCCCAGCCTTTTTACCCTTCAGGTGCGCACCGTGGGCTTGGGCCGCGTCTTCTACAACATAGAAGTCGTATTTTTCGGACAGATACATTATGCTCTCCATATCCGCCATATTTCCGTAGAGGTGAACGGGTATCACCGCCTTGGGTCTGTATTTCTTTACAGCAGTCTCAAGCTGATCCACGTCCATGGTGAAAAACTCGTCCACGTCCACCACAACCGGTTCCCCGCAGGCGAGGTATACCGCATCTATGGTTGCCATAAAGCTCATAGCGGGAACTACCACCCTGTCCCCCTTGTCAACGCCTACCGCCTTCAGGGCTATAAAGAGGGCTACCGTTCCCGAACAGACGGTAAAGGCTCTCTCAACACCTATGAAGCGGGCAAATTCCTCCTCAAAGGTTTTGGTCCACTCTCCCCTCGTTATCCTGTGGCTCTCTATTATCTCAATGACAGCCTTTTTCTCTTCTTCGGAAAATATCGGCTCAACGATCCTTATCATGGCTCCTCCTTGTGTTCTATCTTAAGCCCCAAGGAGTTCTTTATCTGTGAAAGATCACCCGTCTGAAAGCTCATGACGGTAACCAAAAGAAACTCACCAACCTTAAAGGTTCTATTGGGATCTGAGGTTATCACTACGCTACCTCCTTTTTGAATCAGCTTCTTGAAAGGGTCTGCTATCTCCTGCGGAAACTCTTTTTCTAACGCATCAACTACTTCCTTTTTTACCTCCTCGGGGCTTTTTCCTTCCTGTGACGCACGTGTTTCTATCGCCCGCGTTATTAACCCCTCGTCAGTAAACTCTATAACAAGACCCCTCACCTTTATATCGCTCAGGGCATAAGCTACCCTAAGTAGCTCTTCCTGAGAGAGTTCCCGATTATTTTTAAAGAGCTTTTTTAGCAGATCCGCATCAACGTTAAGCAGGTCTGCGGACAGAAAAACCCTAAAGCCCTCAGGAAGTTCCCAGTAAAACCTCTCTAACTGGAGTCTTTGGACTTCCTTGTCAAGGAAAGCTTTCAAACCGGCGTTGAAGGATACCTGTTCGTAACCGAGCTTCCTCAGATCGCTTTCTAATTCGGCAAAATCTTCATCCTCCCCCCTGATGCCCTTTATCTCCACATCTAAGCTCTTCGGGCTTATGTCCTTTACAACAACCTCCTGCGCCTTCGTTACACCCCCGGTAGTCTTTATAACCAAGCCCTTTACGGTAACCTCACCCGTAAAGAGGTTTTTGGATACCTTCTCCAATTCAATCTCCGCATCTATGTCCTTCGCAAAGGAGCGGATCTGCTCTTCCGCCTTTTTGTTTACATATAGTTGGAGGGCACCGAAACCCAAAAGCCCCACGACAACAAGCGCTAAGAAGACAAACGCTAACCTCTTCATTCTATTCAGGCTCCACCACAACGCAATGGTGCTTGTCTATAAACCTTCTGACTGCTCTCTTTACGTCCTCGTGGGATACCTCCTCTATCTTTGTGGGGTATCTTTCGTCGGTCTCCCAGCCCAAACCCAAAATTTCAAAGAAACCCAAATACCACGCCTGCCTGAGGCGTGTCTGGTGGTCAAGCAGGAAGTCCCCCACTATCTTCCTTTTGGCTATCTTCACCTCCTCTTCGGAGATGTCCTCTTCCTTTACCACCTTGAGAAGGTCTTTCAGGGCGGAGTCCCTCTTTTCGGGGGAGGTTCCCACGTAGGCGAAAAGCCTCGGCGAGGAGAGCCTAGTGGGGTAAAAGGCGTAGGTGGCATAGGCGTATCCCTTTTCCTCCCTCAGAACTCTAAATAGCTTGGAGGTCATACCGTCGCCGAGGGCGCTCGCAAGGACCTTGAAGGTAAAGTAATCCCCCGAAAGTCTGTCGGGAGCGTTGAAGGCGCAGAGGATGGTAGCCTGTGTCCCTTCCCTCTTTACCCTCTTTACCACGCTCTCCTTTATACTCTTGCTTTCGGTTTTAAAGGTATAACTTCCAGCCTCTATATCCGAGAGGTATTTTTCTATAAGGGGCAAGGCTTCCTCAAAGGGCATATCACCCGCAACCGCCAAGATCATAGAACCCGCCCTTCTTATCTCCTTAAGTCTGCGGATCAGATCCTCCCTCGTTATCTCGGTGACCTCCTCCTCGGTTCCCAAGGGTGAGGTTTCGTAGGGTGTCCCCTTGTAGGTGAGCTTGCGCAGGTTCTCCATGGCGAATTCCATCCCCCTCTCCCTCTTGGATCTTATAGCCATTATAACGTTGGTCTTCTCCCTGTCTATGTCCTCTTCCCTAAGGAGGGGGTTCATGACCACATCCCGCAGAACCTCAAGGGCTTTCTCAAAGCCTTCCACCTTGGTGGTAAAGCCTATCTCCGAAAAGTCGTCGGAAGAGGAAGAGTAGATGTATCCGCCGAGGCTCTCAAAGGGAAGGGAAACGTGGTAGGAGCTTGGAAAGGACTTGCTTCCCTTGAGCAAAAGGGTCATAAGGAGATTAGTTTCTCCCCTTCTTTTTTCTCCGTTCTGCCCACCTTTGAAGAAGAGAACGGCAGATATTATCCCCTTTCCCTTGGTCTCCTTGTATATAACCTTAAGACCGTTTTCAAGGGTTTTCTCCTTCACCTGCCAACCTCCGAAACTCAAGGATATCAGCAAAAGGAACACCAAGAGAATCATTTTTCCTTCTTGGGTTTTTTACTCTCCTTCCCTCCCTCTACTTCCACCTTTGCTTCCTTTTTCTTGGTTCCTATGTAGTATCCCACGCCTGCACCTGCCCCCGCACCCACCATAAGGGCGCATCCTTCCAAGAGAAGGGACAGGGCAAACAAGAAGGCAACGGCTACCCTCATTGGCTCTCCTCCTTGGGGACCATAAGGACCTCCACGTAAGGTTTATCCTTTATATAGCGCTCGTAAAACCTCATTACCTCCACCTTTCTTACCCTGCCCACGTTTTTGTCAAAGAACCTGTAAAAGTCAAGGTCCTTGACGACCGTATAGGAATAGCCTATATCGTAGGCTTCGCCTTCTACCTTTTCCTCTTCAAAGATCCGGGAGTTTATTATCTTCCTCTTTGCAAACTCCACCTCCTCGTCGGTTAGGTTCTTATAGGCTTCTTCAAGGAGCTTAAAAACTTTCTCCTTTACCTCCGCAAACTTGGAGGGGTCAAAGGTCGCTCCTATCACATAGAGGTTGTCCCTCGGTCTTCCCATGTCCCCCGTAAAGAAGGAGTAGACGATTCCCTTCTCTTTGAGTTCTCTATAAAATAGGCTCGTTCGCCCGCCCCCTATTATCTCGTCAAATACAACAAGACCGTAGTAGTCGGTTTTTCCTACCGCAGGTGCCCTCCACCCTATAATCCAGTAGGCTTTTTGAACCCTAGGATCCTCAATCTTTTCCGACCTTACCACCTCAAGGGTAGGCTCACCGGGTATTGGATACTTGGGAACGGGTCTGCCCTCTTCCTTTCCGAAGGTTTTTAGAACCTCCTTTTCCACCTCTTTCGGGTCCACCGCCCCCACCACAACTATAGCCATGTTTTTCGGTTGGTAGAAGCTCTTGTAAAACTCAAGGAGCTGCTTTCTGGTGAACCTGCTTATGGTCTCTTCAAAACCTATTATGGGGAAGCGGTAAGGGGAAACCTTGTAGGCAGTCTTCTCAAAGGTCTCCCAAAGGACGGTTGTGGGGTTGTCCTTCCCTCTCCTCAGCTCCTCTATGACTATCGGTTTTTCCTTTTCTATCATCTCCTCATCAAGGGTTGCCTTTAGGGTCAGCTGGTATAGAACCTCAAGGGCTTTTTTCCAGTAGGGTTTTGCTATCTCCACGTGGTAGTAGGTAAAGTCTTTGGAGGTTCCGGCGTTTATGTTTCCGCCGAGGCTTTCTATAATCCTGTCTATCTCCCCGTAGGGATACTTTTCCGAACCGTTAAAGAGCATGTGCTCCAAAAAGTGAGCCATACCCTTTTGGTCGTATTTCTCGTAAAGGGAACCTACCCTGAACCAAACGTGGAGAGCCACCGCCAAGGTGTCCTCCCTCGGCTTGACTATGAGCTTGGCACCGTTGGGAAGATCCCTTATGTAAAGCTCCTGAGAAAAGGCAACGCTTAGCATAACTATAAGGATACAGATACCGCTCAGGAAAATGCGGTATTTTTTCACAGCACTATTTATCAGGTGTCCAACTGATACCATCTCCCGCCCGCCTTTAAGATTTTACTCTTTATTCCACAGGGAAAATTTCAAAATCTTTTGGTCCCCAAAAGTCGGGGGTCTGCCGGTCATCGGAGGAGAGCCGTCTGACCCAGTTTATTAGAGGTTTTTGAGTTCCTTTATCTCTATATAGCCGTCACTGTCAAAGTCAAGGTTCAAAAGACCGGAACTCGCCATCTCGTAAAGCGCCCTTGTAAAAGCGGAATACTGACCTTCCTTGTCCGAGTTAGAAGTTTGTCCTTCCTTGGTGGAGAAAATTATCGCCAAACTTCTTAGGTTAGGCTTGTAGAGGATTACAGCAGGCTTCCACCTCGGGTTTATCCTGCAAGCGTCTATGAAGGCAACCTTCTTGCCCTTTGCACCCGCAAGGATACGTTTTAGCTGTTCCACGTCCATACCGCTTTCCTTCAAAAGATCTTCACTTTCAATAAGTGCGTCCGCAGGGAGTATGTAAAACCTCCCCTTTGAATCGGTTATACCGTGCCCGGAGTAGTAAAAGTAAAGAATTGCATCCTTCTTCCCTATTCCCTTTACGAACTTCTTTAGTTTTGACTTAAGCAGGGCAAAGGAAGGGTTCTCAAGGATCAGGAGGTTTTTCTCAGGAACGCCCATGTAGCAGGTGGCAAGCTTGTAGATAAGATCCTTGTCGTTTCTCACGTAGTCAAGGTCGGAAATCTCGTAGTAGTCGTAAACCACCACCCCGAAGAAATACCTCCTGTAGTCGGGATTAACACAGTTTCCACCCCCCTGCACCGAAGTAACCCTCTCCCCCCTCCTCTCAAATTCCTTCTCTTCCCTTTTCTCCCTCTTTGCAAAAGCGCCGACCTTCTTCTCAACCTTCTTCAGCTCCGCAAGAACTTCTTCAGCTTTTTTCTTCGCCCCTGCGATGTTGAAAAGCTCATAGGCTCTCTTAAAATACTCCCTCGCCTTTTCGTATTCCTTCCTGTCCTCGTAATACCATCCCAAATACTTGTATCTCACCGCTTCCCAGTAGGTGTCTCCCGCAAGTCTTACCTTCCTAAGTCCTTCCTTCAGATACCTGTAAGCTTCCTCGTAGTTCCCAGCTTTTCTGTAAGCATCTCCCAAGTTGAGCATTGACGTTCCTATATCCCTTTGATCTCCATATTTTCTATCTATCTCAAGAGCTTTCTTGAGGTATTCTATCGCCTTTTTGTAATTTCCCATCTTTTTGTAGACAACGGCTATATTGTTGTAGACCGCTGCCTTTTTCAGCTCGTTTTCTTCAAGTTCCAAGGATTTTTTGTAGTATTTCAGAGCTTTTTGGTAGTCGCCTTTTGAGGAAAACACACTTCCTATGTTGTTCAGCAGGTCTGATTCCATTGACCTGTCTTTTAGCTCCCTTGCGATGTCAAGGGCTTCGTTGTAGTAGTCAAGAGCTTCGTCAAGGTTTCCTTTTTTCGTGTAAACTATTCCAATCCGGTTATAGATATACATAAGGTCTTTTT
>WFYH01000057.1 GCA_015490215.1 Aquificaceae bacterium | reverse complement strand
ACCCTTGGATAAGTCTGCAGGAGAAGAGGAAGTTTTGGAAGCCTTCAAAGAGGATATAGACAGGCTCAGGGAGAAATTTGGGTTTAAGAGCTATGATGTGGTGTCTCTGACTCCGGATCACCCCAAAAAGGATGAACTTAGAAAAAAGTTCCTCGATGAGCACACCCACAGTGATTTTGAAGTGAGGTATTTCGTCTACGGTGACGGGGTCTTTTATCTGCATGTAGGGGATAAAGTTTACGTTGTCCACTGCGAAGGCGGAGACCTGATAAGCGTTCCGCCGAACACCCGTCACTGGTTTGATATGGGAGAGTCGCCTAACTTCAAGTGTATAAGACTCTTTACCACCGAAGAGGGCTGGGTTGCCAACTACACAGGTTCCGATATAGCCAAGAAATTTCCAAAATACGAGGGAATAGTGAGCCTTGATTAGGATAGTCCTAACGGATATAGAAGGAACTACCTCTTCCCTTTCCTTTGTAAAGGATGTTCTCTTTCCTTATTCAAAGAAAAAGCTTGCGGACTTCCTGAGCAGACACAAAGAAGATCCTAAGGTGAAAGCTATCTTGGAGGAAGTGAGAAAGATTGAAGAGGGCGATCCTGTAGAAGTCCTGACAAGGTGGATTGAGGAGGACAGAAAGATAACACCCCTTAAGGAGCTTCAGGGTCTTATATGGGAAGAAGGCTACAAAAGCGGTGAGCTTAAGGGACACATATACGAGGATGCCTACGAAAAGCTGAAAGAGTGGAAGGAAAAGGGGTTGAAGATATACGTCTACTCCTCGGGTTCGGTAAAGGCTCAGAAGCTCCTTTTCTCCCACACCCAGCTTGGTGACATTACCCATCTATTCAGCGGATACTTTGACACCAAGATAGGGAACAAGAAGGATCCCGAATCCTACAGAAGGATTTCCGAAAAGGTAGGTGTGCCCCCCGGGGGGATACTTTTCCTTTCGGACAACCCCGACGAGATAAAAGCTGCCGCAGAGGCGGGTATGAAAGTCATCAGGGTCGCAAGGGAGGGAGAGAACGAAATTATAGAAAGGTTCCCTTACCCTCAGGTTAGGAGTTTCTACGAGATAGACCCTTTCCGCCATGGGCGGCTTTAAGCTTGTCACAGATCTAAAACCAGCTGGTGATCAGCCCAAGGCTATAGAGCAGTTACTTAACAACTTGGAAAAGGGGGTAAAGGAACAGGTTCTTTTGGGGGCAACTGGAACCGGAAAGAGTTTGCACCCTGATGAAAAGGTAGTTGTGGGGGAAAAAATAGGTGAGGGTATAAGTTGGAGCCTTGTAAGCATCGGCGACTTTGTGAATAGGCTTTCAAAAATACACCCCCTTGTTCGCATGGGGCAGGATTACTTGGTTTTTCTACCCAAGGGTAAGTATTACACGGTTTCCTTTTCCCCGAAAGACTTCGGAGTTGAGGTGAAACCCCTGTATGCAGTTTCTTTCCACAGGGAAGAAAAGAAGCTGTTTGAAATTGAATTGGAGGACGGAAGGAGGACAAGAACCTCTGCAGATCATAACTTTTACGTCCTTTCGGAAGAAGGATTTTCCCTGAAAAGAAGCTCGGAGATAACTAATCGGGACTTTGTGCCTTTACCGAGATATCCGCTTCCGATAGGAGACGGCTTGAGAGAAATCTACCTTGGCGACTTCTTGGAGCCAGCCGATAGGGTGTTCGTGGTTCCAGAGGAAGAAATTTATGAAACCTTTATAAAAGAGGTTTACCGAGATAAAAGTAAAAATAAGCTCAAGAGGGCTTACCTGCTTGGAGAAAGGGGAATTCCCTTGAGTAGGTGCAAGGAGGTGTTGGATCGCTTTAAAGAAAAAATACTGATAAAAAGTCAGGGCGGTAAGGTTTTGCCAAATAAGATAATCCTTGATGCGGACTTCCTTGAGTTTTTGGGACTTTATATAGCGGAAGGAACAAGTGGGCACAAATACATTGTGATATCAACGACGAGCAGTTACTACAAAGATTTAACCGTTCGCATAGCGAATAGGTTCGGTCTTAGGGTTTACTTTAGGAACTATAGGGACATTGTCATCTACAGCTCAGTATTTGCAAATTTCATACGTTCTCTATGCGGATCAAAGGCGGGGGACAAGAAACTCCCATCCTTTTGGATGAACCTATCAAGTAATCAGCTGCCTCACATCTTGAGGGCTATTTTTGATGGAGACGCGACCGTAGAAAAGTCGTCTATAACCCTAACTACAAAAAGTAGATCTCTTGCAGAGGAAATTCTGTATGTTCTTTTGAGACTTGGCATCTGGGGGAGTTTAAAAGAGACTTTCAAAAGGGCAACCAATTCCGATCACAAAGGAAGCACCTACTTTAAGATCAGCCTATACGGTGCAGATGCAAAGGAGTTTGTGGATAAGGTAGGCTTCAGGGATCGGCACAAACTGGAAAAGGCACTTCCGTTAGTGTGTAAAAGGAGGAATTCTAACAAGGATACGATCCCTCATCTGGGGAATACCTTGCGAAGTCTCAGGGTTAAAGAAGGGATGCTCCAACAGGATCTATGCGGGAATTTGAGCCGTCAGACAGTTTCTGCGGTAGAACTCGGGAAAAGGTTCCCCTCGGTGAACACCTTTACGGAGTTTGTGAAGCACCTCGGAGAAGAAGAGTTGAACAAATACGCAAAGCTCAGATGGGTAAGGGTAAAGAGTGTAAGAGAGATTCCTTATTCGGGATTTGTATACGACCTCTCCGTAAGCGGCAACGAGACATTCTTGGCGGGTTTTGGAGGGGTGTTTGTTCACAACACATTCACCCTTGCCAACGTTATAGCCAACTACAACAAACCCACCCTTGTGGTGGTGCACAATAAGATACTTGCCGCTCAGCTTTACAGGGAGTTTAAGGAGCTTTTCCCGGAGAATGCGGTTGAGTATTTTATCTCCTACTACGACTACTATCAGCCCGAAGCCTACATACCCGAAAAGGATCTCTACATAGAAAAGGACGCAAGTATAAACGAGGTTTTGGAAAGATACAGACACTCGGCAACCATATCAGTGTTGGAGAGAAGGGACGTGATAGTGGTAGCTTCGGTGTCCTGCATCTATGGTCTCGGATCGCCCGAGCACTACGAAAGCTTGAGGATAAAGGTAAAGAAAGGAGACACCTTGAACCTAACCAAGTTCGTCAGAAGGCTTGTGGAACTCGGTTACGAGAGGAACGATTACGCCTACAAGAGAGCTACCTTCTCTGTCAGGGGCGATGCGGTGGAGGTTATACCCTCCGACGTGGAGGACTACACCGTCAGGATAGAACTTTGGGACGATGAAGTGGAAAGGATAGTCCTCATAGACACCCTGAACCGACACACTATAAAGGAGGTAGAAGAGTTTTCCTT
>WFYH01000056.1 GCA_015490215.1 Aquificaceae bacterium | reverse complement strand
TGGCACTTAGGGTATGATTTGGCTTCCGTCAGAAATGCGAAGGTTCCCGCCGCCAACAGCGGTGTTGTGGTCTTTGCGGGAGACTTGGGTATATACGGAAACACGGTGATAATAGACCACGGCTACGGTCTTATGAGTCTTTACGCCCACCTTGGGGAGTTTAAGGTAAAGGAGGGACAGTTTGTTAAAAAGGGGCAGATAATCGGTCGCACCGACGCCACGGGGCTTGCCTTCGGGGATCATCTTCATTTTGGAATTATAGTTGGAGGCTACGAGGTCACACCCTTAGAGTGGTGGGATCCTAAGTGGATAAGGACCCGCATAGAGCCTCTCTTTACCGATTAAAAACCCCTAAGGAGCAAGTGTCTTCGGTATACCGCCCCCGCCAATCCCAAGGATAGAAAGTTCATAAGCATGTTGCTTGTTCCGTAACTTACAAAGGGCAGCGGTATACCTTTGGGAGGTAGGAGGTTCACCGCCATCATCACGTTTATGAGGGCGGAAGCCATAAGGTTTATCAGAACACCGGCCACTATGAGCCTGCCGAAGGTGTCGGGGATCTGCTTAGCCATCTTGGCAAGCCTCCAAAAGAGCACACCGAAGAGAATGAATACGAAGATCACCCCCACAAACCCCAACTCTTCACCTATCACCGCAAGGGCATAGTCGGTGTCCGCCTGCGTTAGGGGTCCGAGCTTCTGAAAGCCCTTCCCGTAGCCTTCCCCCAAAATCCCACCCCTTATAAAGGCGAGGAGAGCCTGTATAACCTGATACCCCGAGTGGAAGGGGTCTTCGGTGGGACGTTGCCAAGCGAAAATCCTCCTCTGAACGTATTCGCCTCCGAAAAGGAGCATAAAAACCGCAGAGAGGGCAAAGATCGCTCCCACGGAAAGGTGAACCTTGGGTATAACACCCCCGAGCCACAGAAGCGCCCAAGCCAAGAAGAGGATAAAGAGAGCCATACCCTTGTCGGGTTGCAGGAACAAAAAGAAGGAGTGGGCAAGGACTATAAAGATCGCCCAGCCGTAAAATCTAAGATCTCTGAAGGCTCCCTTCCTTGAAACGTAGTAGGCTAAGAAGAGGATAACCACTATCTTTGAAAACTCCGAGGGCTGAACGCTCGTCCCTATGAGCCACCTGTCCACCGAGCTTCCCGTAATGAACTTCTTAACCAGAACCGCAAAAAGGAGGAAAAGGGATATTCCCACAAGGCTGTATATGAACTTGGTGTTATTCATCTTAGTGTAGTTCCTTATTCGGGACAAAAGCACCATCAGGGCAAAACCGAACAGGGACATTAACGAAAACATTAGGGGTCTTCTCAGGTCCCCGAGGCTTATATCCTCAAAGAGCTTTGGGACTACCTTCACCGATAGGACGTTGAAAAAACCAAAAAGACTGAGTAGCCCCACGCAGAAGAGGATAACGGGATCGGGGTAGAGCCTCCTTAAAAGATCCATTTCAGGGACAGGTGCTTTCTATATCCGCTATGAGTTCTATCCTCTTCTGATGCCTGCCTCCTTCAAAGGGAGTGCTGAGCCAAACCTCAACTATGGACAGGGCAAGCTCCTCCCCTAAAACCCTGTCTCCGAGACACAGGACGTTAGCATCGTTGTGGAGCCTGCTCATCCTTGCCATGTATTCGTTAAGGCAGAGGGCAGCCCTCACACCTTTAAACTTGTTGGCGGTTATAGCCATCCCTATACCCGTCCCGCAGACAAGTATTCCCCTATCGGCTTCACCCCTTTGAACTGCAAGGGAAACCTCCCGTGCAAAGAGAGGGTAGTGGGTGGACTCTTCGGAGGTGGTGCCAAAATCCAAAACCTCGTGCCCCCTTCCCAAAAGAAACTCCTTTATGCGCTCCTTGAGGGGATAACCTGCATGATCCGAGCCGAGGGCTATCCTCATTTGGAGGCTACCTCTCTTATTATCTTGTTAACCAACTTGGGGTTTGCCTTGCCTTTGGTAGCCCTCATAACCTGTCCTACAAAAAAGCCTATAAGCTTTTCCTCGCCGTTTTTGAACCTTTCTAGCTCTTTTGGAAACTGAGCCAGTATCTCCTCAACGATTTTCCTCAGCTGATCTTCGTCGGATATCTGCTTGAGACCCTTTTCCTCCACCACCGTCTCCGCATCCTTGCCCGTCTCCACCATCTCTTTAAGGACCTCTTTTCCTATCTTGGTTGAAATGGTCCCCTCCTTTATGAGCTTGACCAAACCTGCCAAAGCCTTGGGTGGCACGGGGGACTCTTCTATGGGGATCTGTTTTTCGTTTAAAAGCCCCAAAAGATCGTTCAGGAGCCAGTTGGCTATCATCTTGGGTTCGTTGTAGACCTTTACAGCTTCCTCAAAGAAGTCACCTATCTCCTTGTGGTTTACAAAAATCCCCGCCTCGTATTTCCCTATGGGGTAATCCCTCAGGAGCCTTTCTAACCTCTGGTGGGGAAGTTCGGGCATATTCTTCTTGATCTCTTCAACCCACTCCTTTTCCAAGACTAGGGGGAGAAGGTCGGGATCTGGGAAGTAGCGGTAATCTTCCGCCTCCTCTTTGGTCCTCATGGTGTAGGTTTTCCCCGTGGTGGGGTCAAAGGTGCGGGTCTCTTGAACTACCTGACCGCCTTCGGAGATAACCTTTATCTGACGATCTATTTCGTACTCAAGGGCTTTCTGAACGAACCTAAAGGAGTTTACGTTCTTTATCTCCGTCCTCGTCCCAAGCCTGTCGGACCCTTTGGGTCTTACGGAAACGTTTATGTCACACCTGAGCTGTCCCTTTTCCATGTCCGCCTTGGAAACCCCCGTATACCTCATAACGTTGCGCAGGGTTTCAAGGAAGACCCTCGCCTCTTCAGGAGTGTGCATATCGGGTTCGGTTACTATCTCCATAAGGGGCGTTCCAGCCCTGTTTAGGTCTACGAAGGACTTGTCTCCCTCGTGGATGTTTTTACCCGCATCCTCTTCTATGTGAAGCCTCCTTATCCTCACCTTCTTTTTGGTTCCGTCGGAAAGCTCTATCTCTAACCACCCATCCGTTGCTATGGGCTTTTCGTATTGGGATATCTGATAGCCCTTGGGCAGATCCGGGTAAAAGTAGTTCTTTCTGGCAAAGACCGATTCAAGGTGAACCTTGCAGTTGAGCGCCAAAGCTGCCCTTACCGCATACTCAACCGCCTTTCTGTTTATGACCGGCAAAGCTCCCGGAAGTCCGAGGCAAACGGGGCAGGTGTTGGTGTTAGGCTCTGCCCCAAACTCAACAGGACACGAACAAAACATCTTCGTCTTCGTATCCATCTGGACGTGGATCTCAAGTCCGATAACAGCTTCGTATTCCATGACCTCGGGTAACTTAATTATACCTTTTCGGGCGGTTAACCTCACGGGTGACGTTACAATATATGCACGGAGGAAAGGATATGAAGGTAGAAGCCTACAAGGGAAGCGTTAGAGATGCTGGTATAAAGAACATAGTCCTTTTCATATACGAGGATGACTTTAAAGGACTTTCAAGGCTTGGAAGGTCGGCGGCTGCCAAAGTAAGGGACGCTTTGGAAAGAGCTTCCTTTAAAGGAAAGGAGGGACAGATAGAGAAGGTCTTTCTTCCACAGTGGACTGTCTACGTGGTCGGTCTCGGGAAGAAGGAAAAGGCAGGCGAAGATACGGTAAGGAGAGCAGCCGGAATAGCGGTAAAGAGGCTGAAAAAAGACAAGGTAAAGGAGGTCCTCTTGCTCCTGCCCCCCAGAAGTGCAGAAAGGTTCTCACAGGCGGTTGCGGAGGGTGC
>WFYH01000055.1 GCA_015490215.1 Aquificaceae bacterium | reverse complement strand
GGGAGGTTGTAGGTTCCTTTGAGGTTTTGCACCCTGCACCCAAAAGGTTGAGCAAGAAGTTTATTAGGGAAAACCTGCACCTTCTCAAAGACCGCTACGAGGAATATCTGCTCAGGGAACTTTTAGGTGAGGGTCTTTCGCAGGATCTTTTTCTGAAACTCACGGCGGAACACCTCAAGCCCGAAAATCTAAAAGAAGCGGTGAAGGTGGGAAGCAGGTTCTTTCACAGGGAATACCTTCAGCGTATCAGAAACAGCGTTGAAGAGTTTATCCGAGGTGAACTTAAAAAGGGCAGGGTGGGTGTTCCCAAAGCGGAAGTGCTCAGGAGGTTTCAGCTTGGGGAGGAGATTTTGGACCACCTCTTGAGAAACTCTAAAGAATTTGTAGCCATAGATGACCTGATAACGGACCTGAGAAAAAGCAATATTGAAAGTCTCCCTGCCTTTAAAAGGCTTAAGGAGCTTCTCAGGGACGGCATAAGGGATGAAAAGGAGCTTTTATCTTTAGGCGTCTCTGAAGACGTTATCAGACTTGCGGTAAGGAGGAGGATAGTTCACCGCTTGGAGGGATCCCTCGTAGCCTCGGACGAGTTTATAAAAAAGACCGTTGAGAAACTAAGGAGGTTAGGAAACGGCTTCTCCCTCAGAGAGGCGAAAGAGGCTCTCGGACTTACGAGGAAATACCTGATACCTCTTCTTGAATACCTTGACTATCTGGGCTTTACAAGAAGGGAAGGTAACCTGAGGGTGTGGAAAAGGCACGGTGAGATTGATCAGCGGATGTAACCTTAAGTGTCTTAGATTATGAAAGCTATGATCAAGGTTGAGATACCCCTTGACGTTGCTCAAAAGTGTGTAAAGTGCGGTCTGTGCAAGTCGGTCTGCCCTTCCTATCACGGAGAGGAGGGTAGCTACGCAAGGGGTAGGCTTGCCCTTGCAGAAATGGTTGCAAAGGGAGAGCTTCCCCTATCGGAAGAGGTAACCCGCCAGTGGAATGAGTGTGCCATGTGCAGGCGCTGTGAGTGGATCTGTCCCAACGATGTCCACTACAAGGAGATATTTGTAAAAGCCCGAGAGCTTCAGGAAAAGGAACTCGGCAGGGATCTGATCTCAAGGGCAGGTTTAAAAAGCCTTGAGTTTATGCAGTCCGAAGCTGGCAAGAAGATTATCAAAGCTTTGGGGAAGATAACGAGGTTTCTCCCCAGAGAGATAAAAACCCCCCTTCCGACGGGAGCGGTAAAGTTCATGCCCAAACCCGACGGTGAGCCTTTCGGTCTGAGGGGCAAGACCTTTAAAGCCGATAAGGAGCAAGGAAGACTCCTTTTCTTTACCGGCTGTATGATAGACGTCTTTTACGGTGAGACCGGAAAGAGCGTGGTGAAACTTATGAACAAACTCGGTTACACGGTTGTGGTTCCACAAGACATAAAGTGTTGCGGTGCACCCCATCTTTACCACGGTAACACCTCCGCCTTTGAAAAACTCCGAGATCACAACCTCAAAGAGATGGACAGATACGAATTTGACGCCATCGTTGTAGCCTGTCCCACCTGCGGGGGTGCCCTCTCGGAAGACTACGGGCGTGAGTGGAAGGTGTACGATTTTGCGGAGCTTATAGCAAGTTCTCAGGGGAACTTAAGTTTTAAAGCCCAAGGGGACAAGCTGACTTTTCATGTCCCCTGCCACTCTTACACCGCTATGAAGGTGAACCCCAAGGTTTTTTATAAGGTCATGGAGAGGGTGGAGGGTGCCCAAGTAAGGAAGGCGGAAAAGGATCAGTCCTGTTGTGGTTTTGCAGGGCTTTGGAGCATAAAAAACCCAAAGCTTTCGGAAAAGGTCCAGAGGGAAAAGATAGAGGACTTTGCAAACACAGAAGCGGACTACATTCTTACCACCTGCCCGGGATGTGTTCTCCAGCTCAGGGATGGGGTTAAGAAGTTCAAGAAACCCCAGAAAGTTCTGCATCTTGCGGACTATTTAGCTCGTAGTATGGACTAAATTTGCAAATTCGGGCAGGGAGGCTAAAATTAGTTAAGAATGATCCTACTACATTTCCCCTTCAGGAGGTCTGCATTATGAAAAATCCTGAACCCCTTGATATGAACCTTTTGGAAGAGGTAAGTGACCTTGACTTTTTTATTGTAAGAAAGCCCCTCAGCTCGCCCGAGTTTTGGGCTGAGTGGCAGGAGAAATACGGGAGGGCGGTTCTTGCAAAGGTAGCTCTCAAAAAAATAGCCAAGACAAAGAACCTTTCCCACGAGGAATACACAAAACTCAGGGCTATGGTGGAAGTCTACGAAGAGATCATAAGATACCTTGATCACCTGAAGAACACAGCCTTGAATTTGAGGGGAATTCTTACCAATTACAACGTAGAAACCGACGATGACGACATGGACTTTGACTTTTAGAGGAGGTGGGCGATGTTGGAAGGTTTTAAAGAGGTCACCGATAGGGACTTCTACGAGAAGGTCATGGCTTCCGTAAAGCCTGCGGTAGTTCTCTTTGTAGATCCCAATTCCCCCGAAACTCAAAAGTTTGTGGATCTCCTGAAGCCATACATGGATCAGTTCGGAGACAAGATAGATTTCTACTACATGGACGTCACAAAAAACACCTCTTTTGAAGACTTCGGGGTGTTTAACTTTCCCTCTGCCATGTATTTCAGGGACACGATGGAGCTGGATAGACACGACTTTATCCCTACACCAGAAATGGTTGAGCAGGCGATAAAGAGGCTCCTGAGAATGGCATAACTATGGAGATCGTCTCCAAAGGGAAGCACACCCTCCACGGCTTGAACTTTTATATGTCCTTTTTTGATGAAATAGCCAAGGTTCTTGAAAGGGATCAACTTTGCTTCATAGTCGGCGGATGGGTCAGGGACAGAATTCTCGGAGAACCCATAGGTTACAACGTGGATGTGGATCTCCTTGTGACAGGAGATCCCGAGGATATAGCCAAGAGGTTTGCCCAGAGGATAGGCGGAGATTTTTTTGTTTTTGAAAAGAAGGGGCTCTTTATAAAGAGACCGGTAATAGCCACCGTGGTTTTGAACCAGCCCCCCTACAGATACAGGTTTGACTTCTCCCAGCTGAAGGGAAAGGACATGGAAAAGGCTCTTGAGGAAGATCTGAAGGAGCGTGACTTTACTGCCAACGCTATAGCGGTGAACTTGGACGATGTGCTCAGTATAGGAGCCAAGCAGACCATAGTCTTTGATCCTACAGGCGGTATAAAGGACTTAGAAGAGGGAATCCTCAGACCCGTATCCTTGGAAAATCTCAAAAAGGATCCCGTGCGTATACTCAGGGGTTTTAGGCTTTCGGTGGAAAAGGATCTGAGCCTTACTCCCGAATTCCGTAAGTTTGCGAGAGAAAACAAGCACCTTCTTAGGAAGGCTTCTCCCGAACGGATAACTCAGGAGCTGTTCAAGATAATGAAACACCCTAAGGGATCTTGGGTGATAAGAGAACTCTTTGAGTTTGGTCTCCTTGAAGAGGTAATTCCAGAAATGGCAAAGCTCAGGGAAGTAAGGGATCAAGGGCACCACCACATATACCCCTTAGAAGAGCATACCCTGAAAACCCTTGAGTTTCTGGAAGAAGTCCTTGAAAAAAAAGAAGAGTTTGTAAGCCAAGAGCTTCTCAAAAACTTGGGGACAAAAACCTTTCTGGGGGAGTTTTCGGATATTGAACTTCTCAAGTGGACTGCCCTTTTCCATGATATAGGCAAACCCCACACCTTTGAAATCAGGGACGGAAAGGTGACCTTCTACGAGCACGACAAGGTGGGAGAAAAGATAGTAAAGGATATAGGAAAAAGGCTTAGGTGGGGCGAAGAGGCTACCAAGTTTATAGCCAAGCTGGTGCGCTACCACCTAAGACCCTTCTATCTGAGGGAAGCTCTTGAAAAGGGTCAGCTAAAGAGAAAGGGAAAAGCTAACTTTTGGAAAGAGTGTGAGGACATAGCACCTCACCTTTTCCTCCTCTCTGTGGCGGACGCCTATGCCAGCGGGGATACCCAACAGGAGCTGGAAGCCCTTAAAGAGACGATAAGGGAGCTTGAAGAGTTCAGAGAAAGGGAACTAAAGGAGGTTCCTCAGAAGGCGCTCCTAAGCGGTTACGAGATAATGAACGCCCTCGGGATACCTCCGGGCAGGCTCGTGGGAGAGATAAAAAGAAAGCTTGAAGAGGCACAGCTGGAAGGCAAGGTAAAAACTAAAGAGGATGCCCTCAGATACATAAAGGAGATCTTCCCCGAGGTCAGCCGGGGGGCCACCTCATAGCCCTTCCGCCTATGAGGTGCAGGTGTAGGTGGAATACACTCTGACCTGCGTCTTTGCCCACGTTGAAGACCAACCTGTATCCGCCGCTCAGATCCTCCTTGGGAGCAAGTCCTAAATCCTCGGCGATCTTTCGGGCAACGTAGAACATGTGACCCACCAAACACTCATCCTCGGGTTCGAGGGTCTGGACACCTACGATGTGCTTTTTAGGAACTATGAGCACGTGGGTGGGGGCAACGGGGTTTATATCGTGGAAGGCATAAACCCTGTCATCCTCGTAGACTTTCTTTGAAGGGACCTCCCCGGCGATTATCTTACAGAAGATGCAATCTCCGCCCATAGTATCGGTGATTATACCTCAGAAGAAACCGCCTATGACGAAGTGAAACCTTGAGGGAGAGGTGTCTCCCGGAACCTTTTTGGTTTTCCAAGCCCAATCAACCCTTATAGGAGCCATAGGGGTGATCAGCCTTATGCCGAAGCCATAACCACCCCGCCAGTTGGAAGGATCAAAGTCCTCCCAGTTGTCCGCTCCCAGCCCGGTGTCGTAGAAGACCCCGAAGTAGAGCATCTCGTGGAGTTTGTAGTTGAGTTCAAAGTTCAATATAAGTTCTTTTTTTGCACCTATCGGATCGTTGTTTTGATCCACCACGCCAGCCATACCGTAGTTGTAACCTCTTATGGTAAAGTCACCGCCCACAAAGAACCTTTCATCAAGGGGAACGTCCTCGCCTCCGTAGCCTTCAACCACACCCACGGTAGCCTTTGAGGAGAAAACAAAGCCCGTATCAAAGTAGGTGTCCTTGAAAAACTTGGAACCCGTAAGCACCACCTTGTGGAACTTCTCCGTCCCCCCGAGGACGGGAACAGCCACCGTGTAGCTACCGCTGGCATAGGACCCTTCCGTTGGGAACAGGAAATAGTCCCTTGTATCTCTCCTTAGGGCAAAGGTGATCTTCCTTGACTCCCTCGTTCCCTCCTGCGCCCTAACAAAGTAGGAGGCGGTTTCAGAAATATCCGAATACCTTATCCTCTGGGCGCTAAAGCCTAAAGACCACCTCCAATATTCCCAGAACTCTCTGGAAAAGGTTGCGCTTATACCCTGTCTTTCAACCGTATAGGTAGTGTATTCCACCCTCCTGTCAAAGACGCTCCAAGAAAGGTCTACGGGCTTGTTCATAAACCACTTATCCGTGTAGGAAATGGAGTTGTTCTTGTAGTTAACACCGTAGCTTACCGACACACCGAGGATGTCGCCAGTCCCTAAGAAGTTTCCCTTCTTTACGGAAATAAAACCCGCCAAACCGGTTATCTCGTTGTAAGAAAGACCTACCGAAAACTGACCTGTGAACCTTTCCCTGATTTTAACCAGAAGGTCCCACTCTTTATCGGTTACAGGAAAGGGCTGGAGCTGGACGTCTTCATAGTAGCCAAGGTTTAGTATCCTGCTTCTGGATCTGCGAAGGCCCTTCCTTATAGCAAGTTCGTGTTCTTGAACCCTAAGTTCCCTTCTAATTACGTAATCCCTCGTTTCGTAGTTACCTTTAACCTTTATCTTGCGCACGTAAACGGGCTTCCCCTCGTGAACCTTTAAGGTTACGTGAACCACCTTCTTACGTGTGTCTACTTGCCTTATCACATCCGTATAGGCGTTTGCAAAACCTATTTCCGAGTAAAGTTCCCTGATCCTGTTTTTCAATTTGTTTATCACCTCTTCACGGAAAAAGCCGCCCTTTCTTTTGTTCTTCTTGAGGATGTTGCCTACTATCTCAGGATAGGCATAGAGAGTATTGCCTTCTATACGAACCTTTCCTAATTTGTAGCGGGGACCTTCCTTTATGAAGATGTATATGTCGTGCCTTCCATTCTTCCTTTTGACCTTGTAGGAAACTTCAACCTCCAAGAAGCCCTCACTCCTGTAGAACTCCCTAATTCTCTCTATGTCCTCTTTTAAAACCTCCTCGCTGAAGGGTGGTTTAAGGCGGAATATGAAGATATTTCTGTCTTGGGTCTGCATCAGGTCCTCAAGTTTCCCAGAGGAGAAAGTTTTGTTTCCCTTAAAAACTATGTCTACCACATACTTTTGCTCTTTTTCTTTTATGTAAAAGACGAGCTTGGATGCTCCCTTTTTGGGCACTATCTTGTATGTGACCTCAACGTCGGGATACCCTTCTTCAAGGTATATTTCCTTTATTCTCCTTATAAGGAAGTTGATATCCCTTTCCGAAAGAACCCGCCCCAGTTTTATGCTCCTCTGTATTTGAAGCCTTTCCTCTATAGCTGGGCTTGAAGTGTAACCCGTTATTAGCTCTTCAACGTCTATCTTGCCCACTTCCGTTTCCACGCCGAGTTTATCCGCCAAGTCTTCATCGTCTAACTCCTCGTTGCCCTCAAACTCTATCTTGTAGATGACGGGAAGATCTTCTACCACAAAAACAAGCCTTACCCCGTCAGCTTCCTCGTACTTGTGAACCTCTATCTTCTTGAAAAAGCCAGTTTTAAATAATCGCTTTATGTCCTCCCTTATCCTCTTTACCGAGTAGGTCCCCCCCTCCTTGGTGAGAAGTATCTCCTTTATAAGCCTATCTGAGACATACCTGTTCCCCTTTATTTCAATCTTTTTAACGATTTGGGCTAAGGATATCGCCGGCAGGAAGAGGAAAGCAACCAGCAGTAAGTAGAACTTCTTCACGGGTTAAGGATTATAAGGCATTTCATGCCGCACATCATAATTCAAGCTTTTAAGACTCCGACACAAGGATGCTAACACCTTAGACTGAAGGCCCCACCCAGCACCAGCTGCTTTGTAGTTCGCTTACTCCTTCTTTAGGACCCTAGTGTCTGGTGTTAATGTAAGTTAATATAATTACCATTATGCTAACGATATAAATTGTATTGCAAAAGATATACATAGCAACCTACGAACTATTCTGGAAATTCGGGTGATTTCATGATTAGTAATATAAAAAGCTGTCTACGATAAGGAGTTTTCCGAGCGAGCAAATAGGATGGCTTCTATCCGATGCCGGTAGAGATATCGGCTCAATTTTGAAATGTTTAAGTTTGAATTCGTAAAAACTGCTACAATAGTTAGCCAAAATCCTATGAGGTGAAGAGCTATGGTGGAAGAAGGACAGAAGGCACCTGATTTTTGCCTTAAGGGCATAGATGAAAAGGGGCAGGAAAGGGAGTTTTGCCTTAAGGATTTCAGGGGTAAAAAAGTTATCCTCTACTTTTATCCCAAAGACAACACGCCCGGCTGCACTACAGAAGCCTGCGATTTCAGGGACAGCCTTGGGGTACTTTCGGAAAAGGGTTACATCGTAATAGGAATAAGCCCCGATAGCATAAAATCCCACAAAAACTTCAAAGAGAAGCACGGACTTAACTTTATACTTTTGAGCGATCCTGACAAAAAGGTTGCAGAAGCCTTCGGCGCTTACGGGGAAAAGAAGATGTATGGAAAAACCACCAAGGGGATAATAAGGTCAACCTTCATTATAGATGAAGAGGGAAAGGTGATAAAAGCATGGCGCAACGTAAAGGCAAAGGGGCACGTGGCTCAGGTCCTAAAGGAGATAGAAAAGCTGTCGTAGACAGGATTCTTAAGGATCTCGGGAAGCTCTATCCCGAACCTGCCCTTGAGCTTGAATACGAAAATGCCTTTGAGCTTCTCATAGAAGCTATACTCGCCTCTCAAGAGTCGGATAAGAAGGTAAACAGTCTGAGAGCATCTCTCTTTTCAAAATACAAGTCCCCTGAGGACTTTTTGAATGCTCCCCTTGAAGAGATTGAAAGGGATATCAGCTCGGTAAATTTTTACCGAAGGAAGGCAAAGCTTATAAAGAGCTGCTGTCAAAAACTTGTCGAGGATTTCGGCGGAGAAGTTCCAAGAACCGTTGAAGAGCTTACACAGCTGCCCGGTGTGGGCAGAAAAACTGCCAACATGGTTATAGGCGGTGCCTTCGGTTTGCCTGCAATGATAGTAGACAGGCATGTCCTCAGAGTGTCTCAAAGGCTGGGGCTAACGGATAAGAAAGATGCAGACAAAGTAGAAAAGGAGCTATCCGAACAGGTTCCCAAAGAGGATTGGAGAAGGTTTTCCCTTCTTCTGATGAACCACGGGAAAAATGTATGCACCGCCCGTAACCCAAAGTGTGAGGAATGCCCTCTATGCGATCTGTGTCCTTCCTGCACGGTAAAAGTTTGACTGCAGAAAATTTGAAGTAAGAGCTTTGTTTGATATAATGTATTCCTCCGTGGAGGCACTAATGGACGAATTTGAGAAACTCCTGAGCCAAGCCCTACCGCAGGAAGAGGACTTTAAAAAGGGCAAGCTCGTAAGCGGTAAGGTAGTAAAGATAGATGACCGCTACGTCTACGTAGACATAGGTTATAAAGTCGAGGGGATAATTCCCAAGGAAGAAATTCCTGATGCCAAAGAGGGAGATGAAATTCAGGCGGTGATCGTCAGGATCTCACCCCGCCTTGAGCATCCACGCCTTTCTTACAAGGTAATTGCCCAACAAAAAGGTATAGAGACTCTCAAAAAGGTAAAGGAGGAAGGAAGAGACATAGTCGGTAACGTAGAGAAAAAAGTAAAAGGTGGGTTTGTAGTTGACATAGAAGGAGTCAAAGCCTTCCTTCCCTCCAGTGAAACTGCAAAAAGGGTGTCCGTGGGAAAACCTGTAAGGGTGAAGGTTCTTGAAATTACCTTCAAAGACAATAAACCGAGGGTTGTGGTGTCCCACAAAGCATACATAGAAGAAGAAAGGGAAAAGAGGAAGCAGGAACTCCTCAAAGAGCTGAAAAAGGGAGATGTGGTAGAAGGCAAGGTGGTGAAGATAGACCCCAATAAGGGTATAACCCTGATAATAGACGGTGTCCTCAGAGCATTCCTTCCCAGAGAGGAACTATCTTGGGGAAGAGATAGAAATCCCTACAACTACGCGGAGATTGACGAGATCATAAGGGTAAAGGTAAAGAAAAAGAGCAAAGGAAAGGACTTCATCATAGTTTCCCTCAAGGAGATGAAGGAAGACCCTTGGAAGCGCTTTAAGGAGGAGCACAAGGAGGGGGACATAATTGAAGGAAGGGTGTATCAGGTAACATCTAAGGGAGTGGTAATAGATATAGATGAGGGAGTTGAAGGGTTTGTCCCTGCGGACGAGGTCAGCTGGAACGGTGAGGTTCCCCAGAAGGGAGATACCGTTAAAGCAAAAATCCTCCGTATGGATCCGAGAAAGAGAAGGGTATTCTTGAGCATAAAACAGGCTCTTCCCAAACCGTGGGAGGAGTTTCTCCAAAAGCACCCTGCGGGAACCAAGATAAAGGGTAAAGTTGAGAGGATAGAAAAGAACAGAGCGCTTGTAGATATAGGTGACCCCAAAGTAAAGGGAGTAATTCACAAGGGCGATCTCGCTTGGAAGAAGGTAAAGAAGATAGAAGATGTCCTTCAGGAGGGTGAAGAGAAGGAGTTTATGATCCTTGGTCTTGAGGGCAGATACATAAAGCTTGGACTCAAACAGCTTACTCCCAACCCGTGGGAGGAAGTTGAGAAAAAATACAACGTAGGCGATACCCTTACCCTCAAGGTCAAGGAGGTTTTGCCCTTCGGTGCTTTCCTTGAGCTTCCCGAGGGTGTGGAAGGACTTCTACCCTTCTCTGAGGTTCCCCGGGACATTAGGGTGGAAGAGGGCGGAGAATACGAAGTAAAGATAATAGACCTTGACACGAAGGAAGGTAAGATCACCTTCTCCATCAAAGCCCTCAGAGGAGAGGAAAAGGAGAGAGAGGAAGAGCCTCAGGAAGTGGTAAAAGAGGAAGTCAGCACCGGTGGTTTCAAACTCGGTGAAATCCTGAAGAAAAAGTGGAAGATGTAGCATGACCAAGCGGGAGATAGCTGACTACATATACGAGCACCTGCCCGAGGGCGAAACGCTCACAAAAAGGGAAATTTACGAAATCGTTAATGAGGTGTTCCAGCTTATAGAAGGTGCACTCATAAACGGAAACAAGGTTCAAATAACTGGGTTCGGAACATTTCAGGTTAAATTCAGAAAGAAAAAGGTAGGCAGGAACCCCAGAACGGGTGAGGTTGTCCCGGTGCCCGATAGGAAGGTCATAATTTTCAAACCCAGCCGAAAGCTTTTAGAGAGGATAGAGGTAGTCCAGAAAAAATCCTGAAACTTAAACTGGAAATACATATCCTGTAAGTCCTATAAAGGCGCTTTAGGACAATAGCAAGCTCTATTAGTGTAAATCCCCTCCCCCTCATATAACCCAATTTGTAAAAAAACGTTCCCTCGGCAACCTTAACGGCTATGGGCAATGGTCAGTTTCCACAAGCAGGGCTATGTTTGGATCATCAGGATCATCCCCTATTGCTATACCGTTGGTTGTATCAACCTTTACGATGCTTCTAAGCAGAAGGCCTGTGCTGTTGGGATTATCCGAATCGGAGTTTTTGGAAAACTCCGCCGTTGCTATGCCAAGGGAAACAGTTCCGCCTATAGTTCCGCCTGTCTTGTATCTGTAGCCCGTGAAGGTAAGGCTGTTGCTACTACCTGTTAGTGTCAGACAGTATTTCAAAGCCCACGTGCTTTCATTCCACTTGTAGTAAGCAAACTTTTTGCCCGGTGTGAAGAAGTTTTGGACCGTGTTGAAATCAGGAGCAGGTTGCTTTGTAATACAGAACCTGCCTGTCTGATCGTAAGTATAAAGACATATGGTATCCGAGTCAAAGTAGGTGAGCTGATGATCTACGCCGTTGGTTGAAGACAGCCAAGTCCTATAATCGTTATCACGCTTCTTGATAGTGAATGTCTTGTTGTTGTTGTTGTTGTTGGAGCATTTGGATAGTGACAACTGCTTGTTTGTGGAATCAAAGGTAACGTCACAGGTGTCCTTTACAGTCCCAACGAGCCTTGCCCCTGTGGCATTAGTCCATGTGTTTGGAGCGTTTTGTATAAAGTAGTCTTAACCTATGTTTGGATATGTAGCTGAATCAGGGAGCGGTTGTAGCATCTGCTTTACAG
>WFYH01000054.1 GCA_015490215.1 Aquificaceae bacterium | reverse complement strand
TTTTCCTCCGCAAGGCGGAGTTCCTCAAGGGCTATCTGGATGTCGGGGCTGAGAACCTTCATAAGGGGTGCTCCTTTCTTTACATATTCGCCCTCAAACCTGTCGTAGGTATCAAGAACCCAAGCGTCCGCCCTTACGGTGATGTCGTATATCTTGGAAAGGTCGTAGGTAATGTATCCGACCGTGGAAAATGTCTTTACCAGATCTCTCTTGGTCACAGGCTGGGTCACCACCCCCATGAGCTGGAGCTTTTCGGGTTTTATCATCAGGTGCCCCCCGTGAACGGATACAGCCGGTCCTCCCGAAGCGGTGGCACCCTTCGTTAGGGGAACAAAGACGTCCTTTGTCACCATTGTATCTTCCAAGACCACCCTTATCTGCCAAGGTCCGTCCATGCTTACCTTGAGGGTTCCCTCGTATAGCCCTTCCTTTAACTTCTTTAGGTTTGCCGCATCCCTCATCTCGTCCATTCCCGGCATGGGGGGCATGTAAAAGTAAAGCTCCCTTATCTCTTTGGGCGGACTCACCTCAACCCTTATCTTGTTCAGACCTGTTTTGATCTTCCCGTCGGAGGAGGAGATGATCACTTTGACCTCTCCCTTGGATAGAGTTACCACCTCCTCATATGATTTTCCGCCTCCCTCGAGAAAGAGGAAGGCTACCGCTCCCAAAATTGCCAACACTACGAGCGCAGAAACCGAAATTATTAGCTTCCTCATAGCAACGCCTCCGCCTTAGCTACCGTTTGATTTATCTCCTTGATGAGCTTTGCTCTGTCAAACTCCAAAGACCAAAGTAATCTGTAAGCTCTCAGTATGTCCCTTATGTCCGTCCTTTCATATTCGTAAGCTATCAGGAGGGCTTCTATCTCCTTTTTCTTCTCCTCTATCTCCCTTTCAACGGTTGATAGGATCTCCGAGCTTATCCTGTAGCTCTCTCTCAGGGCATTAAACTCTCCCTGAACTTTGAGCTTGACGTCCTCTAACTTCATCCTTTCCGAGTTGTATAGCTCCTTCTTTTCCAAAACCAAAAGGTCCTCCCTTTTCTTCTTCCAAACGGGAAGGGTAACCCCCACCCTGAGGGTTATGAGGTTGGGTATGTCCGGTCTGATGGTGTATCCCGCCGATAGGAAGATATCGGGCAGGTGCTCTATCTTCATCCTCTCTATTTCCCTTTTTATGGTCTTCAGTCTTTCACTTACCAACTTTACGTCCACGTTGTTTTCCGGGTTAAACCCCTCGGGAAATTCCACCGGAATTAGATCTTCTCCCTTCAGTTCTATCTCACCACCCGCCAAGGCGTATATCCTTTTCAGGGCGGTTTCCCTTATCCTTTTAGCTTTGGATATTATTTCTTCAACTTTAAGAAGCTCAACCTTTAGCAAGATCAAATCCGAAAGGAGAGCCTTTCCATATCTGTATTTTTCCTCGGTTATATTCAAAAGTGCCTTTATCTCATTGGCGGTATCCTTGGCTATCCTTTCCATCTCAAAGGAGTAAACGAATTCCCAGTAGAGCACCTTAAGATCCCTTATCAGGTTCTTCATAAACTTCTCTTGGCGAACATCCACCTCGGAAGCCTTCTGTCTGTAGATGTCGGCGGTTTTTTCCCTCTTTACTTTGAGGACATATTTTTGCGAAAGGGAAAAGGCAAAACCGCTCATGGGATTTTTCTTGCTCGGAAAGTATCTTTCCGTATCAAGATTGTTTAAAGAGAAAGCTACCTGCGGGTTGGGGAGTGCCAAAGAGAACTTTGACCTGTAGTTAAAGGACTTTTTCATACTCGGAAAGGATTTAAGACCGGGATTGTTTTTCAGTGCAAAATCTATCAGCTTTTGAAGTTCGCTCCCATAAGAGAATCCAACAAACAAAAGAGCTATCAGGGTTAGTGCCTTTTTCATTCGTTCTAAATCTTATGAGCCTATAAGTGTTAATTCAACATTTATATTCCCCGTTAAATTAACTAAAGTTTTTTGTATCCGAGGGTGTTTTTTTAGACTACCTCAACCCATATACCCTTCAGGTAAAGGGTGTTGGGCATCTGAAGTATCCAAGGATGATCTTTGTCTTGGAAGGTTTTGGCGATGACCCTTACCTGCCTTTTTACATCGTATGAAGCGGAGGTCAATACCTCAAGGAGATGTTGCTCCGTTATGTGGAAAGAGCAGGAAAAGATAGCCATGTAGCCCCCCGGTTTGGTAAGTTTGAGACCACGAACGCAGAGTTCCTTGTAACCTCTCAAAGCGTTAGGAACAGAGTGCCTGTTTTTGGCAAAGGAGGGGGGATCTATAACCACAACGTCAAATTTTTCCCCTTTTTTATCAAGCTCCTTTAAGAAGTCAAAGGCGTTGGCGCAAACCCACTCTATCCCAGATAAACCGTTTAGCTTCTCGTTTTCTTTTCCCACCTCGAGGGCAAGTTGGGATATGTCCACCGCAACAACCCTCCCAGCGCCCATCTTTTTCATGTTCAGCGCAAAACCGCCCGTGTGAGTGAAAACGTCCAGACAAGAGTCCCCCGGCTCTACAAGGCTCCTAACGAACCTGCGGGCGTTCCTCTGATCAAGGAAGAAGCCTGTTTTCTGCCCCTCGGGGATGTTTATAAGAAATTTCAGGTCGTGCTCCCATATTACTACCTCGTCGGGCACTGAGCCGTAAAGGGGACCTTCCTTTACTTTCAGACCTTCCACCTTTTCCGCAGTAGTGTTCAGCTTTTCGTATATACCTTTAGGGTTTAAGATTTCCACAAGGCTTTCCACTATCACATCTTTAAACTGACTCATGCCGTAGGTGGTAAGTTCAAGGACAGCATACTCACCGTATACGTCAACTATAAGCCCCGGGAGGAGATCCCCCTCAGAGTGAACAAGCCTGTAGGCGTTGCTGTTTATGTAGAGCTTCTTTCTGTATTCGTAAGCTTGCTTTATCCTTTCCTTTATCAGATCTGGTGTTACGGGTTTGGTCTTGTCAAAGGAGAGTATCCTGACCGCTATGCTCACCTCGGGGTTTATGTAGCCGTAGCCTAAGAACTTACCCCCGAAGTCTCTTACTACTACAAGCTCACCTTTCTTGGGTTTCCTTGAGTAGGAGGCTATCTCCGCCCTGTAAACCCAAGGAAAGAAACCCCTTATTCTGTCCTCTATACCGGGCTTTACCCTTATCTGAAGCATGAGCTATCGACGAGTGAAACCAAAAATATTTTAACCCGAATCGGTGCCAAGGTAGAGATTACGGGTTTTCAAAGACTTCCTTTAGGTCAAGCTTGAAACCTTTAATAACCTTTGAGGCTACAGACTCCTTACCTTCCTCTAAACATCCTTCGTCGTAAAGTTCATACCCTCCACCTTTGCCCAAAACGAGCACCTCTACGCACTTCATCTCCGGATAAACTATCCAAAACTCCTTCACACCGAACCTCTCGTATACCCTTTTTTTAAGAACGGTGTCCCTGCCCAAGGAGGAGGGTGAGATTACTTCTACAACAAGATCGGGAGCACCGTTTATCGCTTTTTCCCCTATTATGTCCTTTCTCTTTTCCGACACAAAAACGATATCCGGCTGAAAAACGTTGTGCTCGTCAAAGACAACGTCTATAGGTGCATCGTAAATCACACCGAGCTTTTTCTTTTTTACGTAATTCCAGAGTGCGAACTCTATGTTTCTGGATACCGCCTGATGATATGGAATGGGTGCAGGTGCCATCAGGAGTTGCCCCTCTATGATTTCGTATCTTTGGTCATCGTTAAGTTTAAGGTAGTCTTGGTAGGTCCAAACCTTTTCTCTGGTTTGCATAAGAACTAATGTAACAACCCTTGAATCACGGATGCAAATCTTGGAAAATAATCCCCTAACGTTATGATACCTATAAGAGACATAAACCCTTCCAGAACCTTCCCGTTGGTGAACGTGATCATAATAGTCATCTGCTCTATCCTGTGGCTTTACGAGTGGAGCCTTTCCAACAAGGTGGTTGTGACCCTTGCAGGTCCGGTAACCGCCTTTGATCTGTTCATAAGGGAGTTTGGTCTCGTCCCTGCCGAGCTGCTTCAGAGACCTTATACACTCCTTACGCACATGTTCCTGCACGGCGGATGGCTCCACATCATAGGGAACATGTGGTTTCTGTGGGTTTTCGGGGACAACGTTGAAGATAGTCTCGGTAGGTTCAGGTATCTTATCTTTTACCTTTCCGCAGGCTTGGGGGCGGCTTTGACCCAAACCCTTATAAGTCTTGCCTTTGGAGGCGGGGAGGTTCCCATGGTCGGTGCGAGCGGGGCTGTGAGCGGTGTTTTGGGAGCCTATATGAAGCTATATCCTCACGCCCGTGTTCTCGCTTTGGTTCCGATTTTCTTCTTCCTGACCTTTATGGAAATACCTGCAATTGTCTTCATAGGTATGTGGTTTCTTATACAGCTCCTTAATGGTATCATGACCCTGCCTGCTGTAGGTTTGGGAGGGGTAGCTTGGTGGGCACACATAGGAGGCTTTTTGGTGGGCTACTTCCTGATAGATAAGTTTCTCCCGAGAAGATACTACTGGTAGGGATGCGGGAGCTTATTGAAAAGGCAAAGGTACTCCAAGAGGCTCTTCCCTACATAAGGGAGTTTCACGGGAAGATCTTTGTCATCAAATACGGCGGCTCCGCCATGACCGAGGAATCCCTGAGGGAGTCCTTTGCAAGGGATGTGGTTCTGCTCAAGTATGTGGGCATAAAGGTAGTCATAGTCCACGGAGGAGGTCCCCAGATAAGCAAGACCTTGGAGAGGTTCGGCATAAAGCCAAAGTTCGTAGCGGGCATAAGGAAAACCGATGAAGAAACCATGCACGTGGTAGAAATGGTCCTCTCCGGAGACATAAACAAAGACATAGTAGCTCTTA
>WFYH01000053.1 GCA_015490215.1 Aquificaceae bacterium | reverse complement strand
TGCAACTCCAAAATGGAGAAGGAGGATATCACCTTCGTTTACGAATTTGACCCCAAGAGGGGAACCAAAAGGGTTTATTCGGATCTTGTAAAAGCTTTGCGGACACCGGGGGCGGTCATCTATCTTGACGAGATAAACACCCTGCCTCCTTCTCTGGTGAAGATATTCAACCCCCTCTTTGACTACAGGCGTTATCTGGTGCTCTCTCAGGGAGAAGTGGTGAAGGCTCTCCCCGACGTTATCCTCGTGGGCGGGATGAACCCTCAAAACTACCTCGGGGTTTCGGAACTCCCTCAGGATATAAAGACGAGAGCGGACGTCATGTTTGTAGACTACCCGCCCTTCCAAGACGAGAGGGGCTTTTACTACCCCGATGAGGCTCTGATACTGAAAGACTATATGGAACATGTGGCTCCCCTTTCCAAGGAGGACTTTACTTACCTCTGGTATGCGGTGGTAAACGGGATAAGCACCGAAAGGGGGGAAGCTCTTAAGACTCCCGAGAGGGAAGAGGAGATAAACCAGCTCTTTGAGCTTCTAAAGATCGCCAACGAGATAAGGAAGGCTTACAGGGCTTACCAAACCCAGCAGTCGGAAGAACCCGTTGAGTTTGTCTTTTCCATCAGGGACACCATAAGGTGCGCCCGCAGGATTAAGAAGTATGGTTCCGCCAAAAAGACGGTAATAGAAACCATCATTCCCAAAATCAGCTCACCCCTTGAAAAGGAGATCGTAAGGAGCATAATAGAGAGAGCATGACGGAAGCGGTTATGATGTGGGGGGAGTTTGAAGGGGATGGTTACCTCCCGGAAAGGGTCTTTTGGCTTGTTAGCAAACCCCATCCCCACTGGGTAGAGACCTCAAGGGACAACATAAAGTTTGATCTCAGAGAAACGGGTTTCAGGCAGTTTGTAGATCTCTCTCCAAGGTATATAGTCACGGACGCAATGCTTATGTTCGGTCTTCAATTCTCGCCCGCCACCTACAGGTTAATAGAGTCCTTAAACCCCATACGCCTTATGGTGAGGATGAAACCCGGCAGCTTCTTGGGAATGAGCCACCACTTTTTGGGGGCACCCTTTGAAATAGAAAAGGATGACGTCCTCAAAGAATTTCTAAATTCCGCCAGAAATACCTTGGAAGAAGAAGGTTTTAACAAGGACGTTGTAGTTGTGCTTTTCAACGACAGGCTCGGGGACGTTTTCAGCGATAATCTGAGCAGGATAAGGGATCTAAACTACAAGGTACTAAGGCATGTTTAGACCCAGAACGCCCCTCTTAGCAACGGATGTGATAATAAGGCTTTGGGAAGGTGAACGTTTCAAAGGTATAGTCTTGATAGAGAGGAAGAACCCGCCCATGGGTCTTGCCCTGCCCGGGGGGTTTGTAGAGGAAGGCGAATCGGTAGAAGAGGCGGCTGTGAGGGAGATGAAAGAGGAAACGGGTCTTGAGGTTACCCTATCTCGTCTGCTTGGTGTCTACTCCGATCCCGACAGGGATCCCCGCTTCCATGTAGTCTCTGTAGTGTTCGTAGGTGACGCCCAAGGCACCCCTGAGGCGGGTAGCGACGCAAAGAAGGTGAGGGTCTTCAAACTTGAAGAGATCCCCTTGGACAAGCTCGTCTTTGACCACAAGAGGATCATTCTTGACTTTCTTCGTCAAGGATGAGATCTATCTTTCCCCTCTCCTCGTCTACCCTTACCACCTTTACCTTTACCAAGTCTCCAAGCCTGTATACTTTACCGGTTTTCACACCCACCAACCTGTGGGCAGGTTCGTCGTAGACGTAGTCGTCGTCGGTTAGGGTGTCAATCCTGACCAGCCCCTCAACGAGGTTTTCTTTGATTTCTACAAAGAAGCCGAACTGGGTAACACCTGTTATGATCCCCTCAAAGGTTTCTCCTATCTTTGACCTCATGAAGCGGGCTTTGAGTATGTCTATTGCTTCCCACTCCACCTCGTCGGCGAGTCTTTCCTGATCCGAGAGGTGCTTTCCCGCCTCTTCAAGGTAGTCAATCCAACTGTTGTAATCTATCGCTTCACCTCTTAAGGACATCTTCAGGAGCCTGTGGACTATGATGTCGGGATACCTCCTTATGGGTGAGGTAAAGTGAGCGTAGTGGTCGGAAGCCAGACCGAAGTGACCCACGTTGTGGGGGCTGTATTTTGCCCTGCTCATTGCCCTGAGGGTCAAAAACCTTATAAGCTGTTCCTCGGGTCTACCCTCGAAGTCCTCTATAATCCTCTGGAAGAACTTGGGGTGAAACTCTTTGGGTCTCTTCACCTTGTAGCCGAGTCCCGCCAAGATCTCCAAAAGGTTTTCAACTCTCTCTTCGTCGGGAGGTTCATGAACCCTGTATAGGCAGGGGTAGGCGGTGTTTTCAAGGTGCATAGCAACGGTCTCGTTGGCGGATATCATAAACTGCTCTATTATCTTGTGAGCGATGTGGCGCTCGTAGGGAACCACAGCTGTGGGTTCTCCGAACTCGTCCACTATAACCTCCGCCTCGGGCAGGTCAAAGTCTATGCTCCCCCTTTCCCACCTTCTCCTGCTCAAGATCCTGTAAAGATCCTCCATGAGGCGCAGGGGTTTAACGAGATCCGGATATTTGCTCTCAAGGGCCGGATCTCCGACGATAAGGGAAAGGGCTTCGTTGTAAGTAAGCCTTGCCTTGCTCCTTATAACGCTCTCGTAAATGTCGTAAAAGACGAGCTCTCCCTTTCTATCAAAGACCATCTCGCAGGTGAAGGCAAGCCTATCTTCATCGGGTCTGAGGCTGCAAAGGTCTGCGGAGAGCTTCTCCGGAAGCATATGTATTGCTCTATCCGGAAGGTAAAAGGTAAAGCCCCTCTTGTAAGCTTCCTTGTCCAAAGAGGTTCCGGGTCTAACGTAATAGGAGACGTCCGCTATGTGCACAAAGAGGCGGAAGTTGCCCTCCGGCGTTAGCTCAATAGCAACTGCATCGTCGTAATCTTTAGCCTTTTCTGGGTCTATGGTAAAACAGAGCTGACCCCTGAGATCCCTTCTCCTTTCTATCTCTTCGAGGGGGATAGTATCGGGTATATCCTCAACCTCTTTCAGAACGGCAGATGGGTAGGAAGTAGGTAGTCTGTATTTCCTTATGAGAAGCTCTATGGCAAGGAACTTCTCCTTGGGATCTCCGAGAATCTCCTTTACCTTAGCCCTCGGGAGGGTCTTGGAGGTCGGAAATTGGGTTATACGTGCTACAACTACTGTTCCTTCCTTTAGCTTTGCGCATTCCTTTTTGGAAAGGACAAACCTCAGGTGTCCGTTCTCGTCAAGGGGTTCTAAAAGGCACCCTTCTTCCTCCTTTACCACCTTACCTACGATTTCCTTTTTGGCTCTTTTTAAGACCTTCAGGATCCTGACCTCTTTTTTACCTCTGAATTCAACCACCTTTGCCCTGACCAAGTCCCCTCCCATGACCTTTGCCATCTCAAAGTGGGGAATGTATATGTCCTTCTTTCTCCCCTCCACTTCAAGAAAACCAAAGCCCGCAGGGTAGGGGATCACCTTGCCCACTACTATGTCTTCCCCGAGCCATAAGAACTTCCCTGAGACGACCTTGAGCTTTCCTTCCTTTTTGAGCTTTTTTAGGATCTTTTTGAGTTTTTTTCTTTCCTTCTTGCTTATTCCGAGGAGCTTTGCGATCTGAAGGAAGGCAACGGGTTTTTTGCGCCTCTTCAGAAGGTCTATGACTTCCCTCTCCGAGATACTCTTTTCCTCTTGGGCCATGTGCTTTAAATTATAGGTGATATTCCGATTTATTAACTCAGTGAGATGGATCCGGGCACGATTATCGGTATAGCGATTGCCTTCGTGCTGATCATAGTCTCCATAATAATGGGGGGAAGTCCGGGTGCTTTTATCAACATCCCCTCAATCCTTATTGTCGTAGGGGGAGGAATGGCAGCTTCCTTGGGAGGTTTTAGCCTCAAGGATTTCATTGCGGGAGTCACTTCAATAAAGGATGCCTTTTTGTGGAAACCGCCCGACCCCGTGGAAACGGTGGAGTTCCTTTCGGAGATAGCCGGAAAGGTCAGGAAGGAAGGAATTTTAGCCCTTGAGTCGGAGATAGAGACCTACTACCAGAGGGATCCCCTCTTGGGGGACATGATAAGGATGCTCGTAGACGGTTTAGAGATGGAAGAGATAAAAGCGAGCGCCGAGGGGGCAATAGCCCAGCTTGATGAGAAGTTAGGCACCAACGTGGCGGTTTGGGAGAGGCTGGGAGATCTCTTCCCCGCCTTTGGGATGATAGGAACGCTCATAGGACTTATACAGATGCTCCAGAACCTGAACGACCCCTCCGCTTTGGGTCCGGGTATGGCTGTGGCTTTGATAACCACCCTCTACGGAGCCATACTTGCGAACGCCTTTGCTATACCCGTGGCAAGCAAGCTTAAGAAGATCAAGGATACGGAAATCCTTTACAAGAACATTTACCTCATGGCGATAGAGGGCATACAGAGGGGTGTAAACCCCAACATCCTCAGGCAGTCCCTCTCCATCATGCTCGGCGTTGAGGTTGCTGAGGAAGCCTAATGGCTTTTAAAAAAAAGGAAGAGTGCAAGAAACCCCCCGCATGGCTTACTTCTTTCGGAGATCTTATGTCCTTACTGCTTACCTTTTTTATCCTTCTTTACTCCATGAGCATAATATCCCTTGAAAAGTTCTATCAGGTCCTCAAGGGGATAATTGAAGCCCTCGGTGGCAGGCAAGTTATATTTTCCGAGGGAGGGTCCCTTAAAGACTCCCGTATACCCATTGAGTTTGAAAACATGCACCTGAGGGTAAAAAAGTTTGCGGAGCTAAAGAGGGAGATGAGATCAATAAAGAACAAGCTCCAGAGTATGGGGGTAGACTCCGATTTTTTTATCACGGGGACCTGTATGAAGCTGAGGGTAAACACGGAGAGAATCTTCCCGGTCGGTTCCGAGGCTCCATACCCTCACGCTAAGGAGCTTATCCTTCAGCTTTGTGAAAGGCTCAAACCCTTTTCCCTCCCGATAACCATAGAGGGTTACACTGACGACCTGCCCGTCTCAACGCCCCGTTACCCTTCCAACTGGGAGCTTTCCGCCGCAAGGGCTATAAACGTTCTTAAGCTCTTTATAAGCTGTGGATATCCCAAGGATCTCCTCTCTGCAGTAGGCTACGGAGAACATCACCCCATAGCACCAAATGACACACCCGAAAACAGGGCAAAGAACAGAAGGATAGAGTTCTGTGTAAAGCTGAACCCGTGAGGAGATAAGATGGCGTTCAAGAAAAAGGAGGAGGAGTGTAAAAAACCCCCAGCGTGGCTTACCTCCTTCAGCGATCTTATGTCCCTGCTCCTTACCTTCTTCATCCTCATATACGCTATGAGCAGCCTTGACATTACCCAGATAGAAAAGTTTCTTTCCTTCTTCCAAACCGAGAGACAGTTCTTCATTAGGAAAACCTCAATTATAGAGCCGGTAAACCCCTATCCGAAGGACGTTGCCCTGAAGATAAGAAGACGTCTTCAGAAAGTCTTACCCCCGTGGGCTTACCAGATTGTGATTACTTCCGACTTTGTGAAGCTCCGCCTTTTTGACAAGATCTTCTTTGAGGACGGAAGCTACAGGCTCACCCCCAAAGCCCGTGAAGCTCTCAGACAGGTAGCTGAGGTTCTCAAAAGACTCCCCGAGAACACCTTCATCAGGGTTGAGGGGCACGTAAGCAGGCTTGTGGAGATAAAGGATCCCTACGTAAGGGATAAGTGGGAGCTTTCCCTTAGAAGAGCTACCGAGGTGGTGAGGTTTTTAGAGAGGGAAGGAGTTGATCCAAAGAGGCTTGCGGCAGCAGGTTATGCGGATCTGAGACCCCTCTACACTTGGAGACAGCCCGTTTTGATGGAAAGAAACAACAGGGTGGAGCTTTTTATAAGCCTGCGCAAACCGAGGCGGTAGGATTTTATAATTTCTTTCCATGCGTGTTCCCCTCAGCTGGCTTGAAGAGTTCGTTTGTTTAGAAGATTTAGACGCCGAAAGGATAGCCGAAGAACTTTCTCTCAAGAGCGTGGAGGCGGAAGTCCACACCTTCGGTATAGAACTTGAAAGGGTATTTATAGGAAAGGTTTTGGAGAAAAAGTCCTTCGGAGAAAACCTCTTCCTGCTGAAGGTAGATGTAGGGGAAGTTGTGGATGTGGTGACCGCAGATCCCAAGGTGGAGCCGGGGGACGGCGTGATAGTGGCTCTGGCGGGAGGAAGGGTAGGGGAAACCCCTGTAAAGGAAAAGAACTTCGGAGATATTAAATCCAGAGGGGTTCTCCTTTCGGCTAAGGATCTCGGTCTTGAGGAAACCTCAGAGGGGGTGATAACCTTTCGGGATGAGGCGGCTGCGGGGACGGATGCGGGGAAAGTTTTAGGCTTTGGGGAAAAGATAATAGAGCTTGACCTGACGCCTAACAGGGGTGACCTTCTCAGCATAAAGGGGCTTGCGAGGGAGCTCAGCGCCCTGTTCGGTTTGAAGAAAAAAGAGAGGAAGGAAGTCAGCTTTTCTGAGGGCGGAGGAATTCCCGTAAAGATTGAAGATGGAGACTGCAAAAGATATAGGGGTGTAGTTATCAGGGAGATTCGTGTAGAGGAGTCACCCCTGTGGATCAGGAAAAGGCTTTGGCAGTGCGGTCTAAGACCCATAAGCAACGTGGTTGACGTTACCAACTACATAATGCTTCAGGAAGGGCAACCCCTACACGCCTTTGACCTTTCCAAGCTTGATGGGGGCATAATCGTAAGGAGCGCAAGGGTCGGTGAGAAGATAACCACCCTTGATGGGGAAGAGAGAGAGCTTTCGGAGGAGGTGCTTGTAATAGCCGACGAGATGAAGCCCGTTGCGGTGGCAGGGGTGATGGGCGGGCTGGAGAGTGCGGTTACCTCCGATACAAAGGATATCCTCTTGGAAGCTGCCTACTTTGACCCCATACGTGTGAGGAGGTCTTCAAAGGAGCTCGGTCTCAAGACCGAAAGCAGCTACAGGTTCGAAAGGAACACCGACATAGAAGCTCTTCCCATAGCACAAGACAGGGCGGTTGATCTCATCCTGAGGCTTGCGGGAGGATTTGTGGAGGGTGTAACCGACAACTACAGGGAACCCTACAAACCCAAAAAAGTCTTTCTCGCCTTAGGAAAGTTTATCAGGTATGCGGGAAGGTCTTACGACAAGGAAAGGGTAAAGGAAATACTCACCGCCCTAGAAATACCCCACGAGGTGAAAAGGTGCGGCATTGAGGTGCTCGTTCCCTCCCACAGGAGCTTTGATATGGGAAGGGACGTAGACGTAATTGAAGAGATAATGAGGGTAGAGGGCTACTACTCCTTTCCTGCTCAAGAGCTCAGGCTCCCCGCCTACGCAAAGGGCTTGGGCGATCCCCTTACCGACCTCAGGAAATTCCTGCAAGGAAAAGGTCTTGCAGAGGTGGTGAACCTTTCCTTTGAGGATGACAACCTTTACAAGCTCTTGGGTCTGCCTCTACCGCAGGTGGAGATAGTTAACCCCCTCGTTCCCACCCAGAGGTTCATGAGAAGCTCACTGCTTCCCTCTCTCCTTAGAACCGCCAAGCTCAACGAAAGCAGATACAACACCGACTTGGCTATCTTTGAGATAGGAAAGGTGTTTACCCCCAATTCGGAAAGGGAAACCCTCGGTATCCTCCTTAAGGGCACCCGCAGGAGCTACCCGGAAAAGGTATGGGACCCTTACGATCTTTTAGACATAGTTCAGGGAGTTGTTTCCCTCCTGCGTAGGGAAGTCACTATAGAAAAGGCTTCCCTTTCCTTCCTACACCCTCACGCCCAAGCGAAGGTTGTTTTAGAAAACAAAGAGATAGGCTTTCTGGGTAAGCTCCATCCCGAGATAACTCAATCCCTTGAACTGAAAGGGGACGTTTTGGTAGCGGAGCTGAACCTTCACGAGATCTTGAGTAAAAAGCTGCCGACCTACAGGGCACTTTCCCAGTATCCTCCCGTGGTAAGGGATCTGGCTCTGGTTGTGGACAAAAACCTCTCCGTGAGTAAATTAATAAATGAGATCAGATCTCAGCTTGGAGATATGTTGGAAAGGGTAAGCGTTTTTGACATCTTTGCAGGCGAAAAGGTAGGGGAAGGCAAGAAGAGTGTAGGTGTTAGGCTTGTTTTCAGGAGTTTGCAGGGTAGTTTGTCGGGTGAAGAAGTTAACCTCTTGGTAGAGAATTTGCTCGGGAGGTT
>WFYH01000052.1 GCA_015490215.1 Aquificaceae bacterium | reverse complement strand
GAGCCTTTTGATTTACAAGGATTTGAGTAGTGCGATCTTTAACCCCTTTTGCAGGACCGACGACTTTCGGAAATTAACTTCATTTCCTGAGACGGGGTGTTGCATAAGTCCTTGAACCGACTTATATTATTAAACGGCTCGTTTGGGGTCCCTAATCTGCCGTGTGGAGTTGAAAGACGGAGAAGGGGAGATAACTTTTGCACCCATACCTCGTCCCTAATCTGCCGTGTGGAGTTGAAAGTCAAGGTTTACGAACTCAAGGAAATAGGCGACCATTTGTCCCTAATCTGCCGTGTGGAGTTGAAAGTTTGCTTAGACTGTCCGCCTTCAGCTTGTAGTAGTCGTCCCTAATCTGCCGTGTGGAGTTGAAAGATTGCGCTTCCCAAACAGTCGGAACTGATAGAGCTTTTGTGTCCCTAATCTGCCGTGTGGAGTTGAAAGCCGAATATCTTCTTAAGGAGCTTTGAAATGTTGGGTGTTCCTAATCTGCCGTGTGGAGTTGAAAGGCAGAACCGGTGTGCAGTCAAAACGGTTAAACTAATCCCCATGGAGGAGGTGCTGAGGGTTTTAAAAAAGCTAACCAAACTCAAGGAAAACCTGCAGGATTTAACAGAGAAGGAAGCCTATACCTTTTTTAAGGCTATCCTTGAGGGGAGGGTGTCCTCCGTAAAGACCGCCGCCTTTTTGACTGCAATGCGCATAAAGGGGGAGACTTCCCAAGAGCTTTTGGGTGTAATTCGGGCTATCAGAGAAAGGATGAAAGCCCTTTCGGAAAGGGAAGATGCCGTAGACTTAGCTCCCAACTACGATGGTAAGGATAGAACCCTCTATATTCTTCCCTCCGCTCTGTGGATGGTTTCCTCATTCGGTGTCAGCTTTACGAACCACTACGCTTTGGGTGTGCCTACCAAAGAGGGAGTAACGCTTTTTGAAGTGTGTAAGGTTTTGGAACTTAAGGATGTTGTGACTTTTGCAGATCAAAGGGATTTTGCTCCAGACCTTTGTCGTCTTATGCCCCTGCGCAGGGAACTGGGTTTCAGGAGCCTTATAAATACGGTGGAGAAGTTCTTAAATCCTTTCGGTTGCAAAAGGATAATCGTTTCCGTCTTCCATAAGCCCTTTTTTGAAAAGAACGAAGCCCTTTTGGAGCTTCTGGGGTTTGAAGACTACGCAATAGTCAAAGGACTTGAGGGGGGGCTTGAACCTCCGCCAGACAGACCTTTCATGTTCAAAAGGAAAGGAGAAGAGCTGAAATCCTTTGACCCCAAAAAGCTCGGAATTGCCCTGCCCAAGGATGTAAGCACCGATGATGTGCTCGGTGAGTCCGTAAAAGTGAACGCACATATAGTTGAGGGAACAAGGAAAGATGAGTTTTTCAACTGGGCTTGTTACACCGCAGGGTTTATCCTGTTCCTCCTGAGAATATATCCTTCCATAGAGGAGGCTACCGAAGAGGTGATGAAGAGGTTCTCTTAGGCGCCGTATAGGGCAAGTTCCCTGAGAATTTTCCTCTTGTGGGCGGTTCCCCTGCCGGGAGGAATAAATGCGTCTCCGAGTTTGAGACCGACCGGGTGTCCTCTGTTCATAAGCTCCGAGGTCAGGTAGGTAAGCTTGGAAAGACGTTCTTCCAAAGTCCCTTCTACCATGTCAAGGGTAAGTATCAAAGGCGGGGCGGTCTCTCCTTCCATGTTTTTTACCATCAGCTCACCTCTCTTTGCGCTCACCTTCCAGTGGATAAGCTTGATGGGATCACCTCTGTAATCCCTTAGATCCTTAATATCCTCATAGCCCTTTGATCCGAGCCTAGGTTTGCTTCCCTCGGTTTCCGAAAGGAGGCGTTCCATCTCCCTCGGTCGGACCTTTTCGGGCTTAGGGAATACGACTATGTCCGTTTCAAGCTCTATCCAGTTCTCCCTTGTAAACATACCTAAGGGAAAGCTTGAGGATACCACTAGGGTTATCCTATCCGCCCTCCCCCTTCTTTTAAAGGTGTATGTGACGTAACCCTGTGCGGGATCGGAACCCACCAAGGGGAAGAAGTAGGCGCTTTCCCACGAGAGGACCTCTATGAGAAAGGAGGGAAACCTGCTTTCTTTGTAAACCACTATCTTAAGACGGGCGGGTGTCTTGGCGAAGATCTCCGGAGGAGGCACAACCGTCACCTTTACACCCCTGAGGTTTAGGATTGAGTAAATTCCCGAAACGAGCATAAGGGATAACATGGATGAAACCACAAGATAGAGAAGGTTATTGGCGGTGTTGGCTGCGGCTACCCCCAGCAGGATGGTAACTCCTATGAAGATCTTTCCTGACCTGTTTATCCTTACCTTCATTTCTTCTTAAGCAGGTTGTCTCCGAGGATGTTAAAGGCGAGAACCGTTACAAAGATAGCTATCCCCGGTGAGAGCATCCAAGGGAAGGACGAGAGAACGTTTATGTTCCTGACCTCAGAGAGCATGTTTCCCCAGCTGGGCTGGGGTTCCTGAATTCCGAGCCCCAAAAGGCTCAACGCTGACTCTCCGAGTATGTAAGCGGGAACGGACAAGGTGGCGGAAACCACAAGGTAGTAGTAGGTATTGGGCAGGACGTGTTTTCTCAGTATCCTGAAGGTTCCCGCACCGTATGTTCTCGCCGCAAGGACGAACTCCTTTTCCCTTATGGAAAGGACCATACCCCTTACCACCCTCGCCAGCCCAGCCCATCCCAGAAGGGATAGGATAAAAACGATCATCAAGAACACCTCTCCGCTTCCGAGTTCAAGAGGAAAGACAGCTCTCAGGGAGAGCAGCAGATAGAAAGCGGGGATAGACATAAGGACCTCCACAAGCCTCATTATTAGGGTATCCACCCTGCCGCCGAAGTATCCCGAAATACCCCCTACTACGGCACCCACAGTGAAGGTTACGAGGGTCCCTATTACGCCCACACCTAGGGAGTATCTGGCTCCGTAAAGGAGCCTTGAGAAGACATCCCTTCCAAGCTTGTCAGCCCCGAGCAGGTGCAGGCGACAGGGCTTTTCCACCGACAGAACCTTGAAGCCGTATTCGGTCCTTGAGAAAAAGCGCAGTTTGCAGCTTACGCTTTTGTCCTCCCTGTAGACTTTAAAGAGAGGGTCCTCCATAACGTAGAGGTGAACGTAAGGAGAGGTGAGCTTTCCGTCTTTGAAGATGTGTATTCTTGTAGGCGGATGGTAAGGGGTTTTTCTACTTTGAAGGTCGTAAGGGTAGGGTGCTATGAAGTCCGCAAAAACCGCACAGAAAAAGATTATCCCCAGCACCCACAGGGAAAACTTAACACCGAGGTTCATCAGGAGGTGATGTCTCCCACCGTCAAAGCTACCGCACCCTTAGAGAGCATCTCCTCTATCGCCCTTTGGCTGTCGCCGGGCTTTACGTCCACACCCTTTATACCGTCAAGGAGCACGAAGGT